>JAPPBX010000071.1 GCA_026702755.1 Candidatus Poribacteria bacterium
GACGCACGCATAAAACTAAAAAGACTATATCCTAAAACTCAACATTGAAAGACTACTAGGGGAAATACCCAAGTAAAACTCCGTCGCCAGCGACGGTGAGGGGTTAGAAGCCCTCCTACAAGAACATGCACAAAATGGCAACTTGTGTTAGGATATGCAAATGACGTATCAACCGCTTGCTGAAGTACGAAAAGTGCTTCGTGTAAAATGGTACCGGAGTAAAATAGACCACACAACCTTACGGAATCTATCAAAACGGAGTGACCTGCAAGGCTGGTTTCAGGCAGGTGGGCATCTTGCCCTCTGGCTATTGACGGGTAGCTTGGTCTACTTCTTTTGGTCGCAAGCGATGTGGCTTGGCTTTTTCATTGGGCTATTTGTGCACGGCACGGTCGCCAGTTTTTTCAAAGGGACAGCCAATCACGAATTGGGACACGGCACCGTATTTCGTACCAAGTGGCTGAACAAATTTTTTCTTTACCTATTGAGCCTCATAAGTTGGTGGGACCATTTTGACTACGCCAGTAGCCACACCTATCACCACCGTTACACCTTATATCCTGAAGGGGATCGCGAAAACCTTCTCCCACTTGAACCCAAACTCGGTTCCCTGTTCGTTCTTCAACTGTTCACCATAAATTTGCTCACGCAACCCGGTCGCACCTTTAGCAAAGGTGGTCTTATTGCTGCAGTTATCTGCACCGTCCGTAGTGCCTTTGGTAAAGAAGGACCGCCAGATATTCCGAGTCAGGAATGGTTGGCATCATTACATACCGACCAACCTGCAGAGCATAAAAATTCGATTTGGTGGTCTCGGATTCTACTCCTTTTTCACGGCACTCTGCTTGTCGTTTCACTCGCCACGGGTTATTGGGTTTTCCCGCTCATCATCACTGCCAGCGCATTTATTGCAAACTGGGGATCTTATGCTGTTTCTATGCCCCAACATTGTGGTCTAAAGGAAAATGACCCTGACTTCCGCAAATGCACACGGTCAATCACACTCAACCCCCTTGCAGAGTTTCTGTATTGGCGTATGAATTGGCACATTGAGCATCATACGTTTGCAGGAGTGCCTTGCTACAATTTGAAAAAATTGCATTATCTGGTTGCCGAAGATATGCCCGAACCGCGCACGCTCTTAGGGGCTTGGCGAGAAATGCGCGAAACTTGGCAACGACAGAAAACTGATCCTGACCACTTTTTTGATACACCGCTGCCGCCAACGGCTCAGTATATCCCCACCGAAACACCCGATGTTCTGGAAAGTTCTATTGGAGAATTGGCTCCTAAGGGATTGGAATAAGGGGTCTATAATGGCTCCAGTTCGTTACCGCACTTTGGACAGGTATTACCCCACGCCAAACGTCTGCCTTCGCCGCAAACGTCGCAGACACCGAGCGGATATTCATCCGGTTTCGCGCGACTGCCGCCTTTTTTGTAGGTGACGATTAGCCACATTGTCTCGCCATCCTCTTCGTAACCATAAAACGGACCTTCCTTTTTGCCATCGTAGGATTTACCCTCATGTTTGGGATAAGTCCCCGTGGATCTGAGGTTCCCGTTTTCATGATAGGTTATGCAAGGACCTTCGTATTTGTTATCGCGGAAGGAGGCTTCGCTCGCTTTGTTTCCATTTTTGTGGTAAGTGATCCAGGGTCCGTCCTTCTTACCATGAATGTAGGCACCTTCGCTCCGCTTATGTCCGTTCGCGTAGTAGGTGACCCAATACCCGTGCTTTTTGCCATCTACCATTTCGCCATCAGTGAGTGATCTTGCCATTTTTCTAATTTTCCTTGCGGTTAAACAATATGGGTGTTTTTGCTTGGGTGTTTCCCCTTAGAACTTTGATGTTCCGTTCTCAAGTCCGCTCTCCATTTCATTACGAGCTACGCACTTTGATTTACTTTTTTCCACCAAACCCCTGATGTCTCGCCCCAATTTCCTCCTATTGATTTCTTAAGATTAAGTGCGATTCAAAGTTTAGGACGTTACACTGTTAGATGTCGCTGGTGAGGATGAAACCCCAATCCCACTTCTCCATACGATGATGAACCACTGTAGCAGTGGCTGATTGGTAAATCGCTTGATGCTCCAGCACCTCAAGTAGTGGATGATTTACCGAAACACAGAACATGTGGACATAATCCTCAAGCGGTTCGGGATGTCCCTGCTCTGCACACGGACCGAACTGAACGTGTAACAGTGGCATCGCGGAGCGAGTGCTTTGCAGAATGATGTCCTTTTTGTCTTTTAATGACAAATAAGAGATGTTCCCAAAGTATTCTCGCAAGATTGGCTCGACTTTTCGCATCCGTTTGGCATCTAAGGAAACAATTCCCAACTTTGTTGCGATGGACATCGGTGCGAGTGGAAAACGTTTTAGCATGCGTGCAACACGGTTTGGACGTTCGCTGTCCGCATCCATAGAGATGGCGTACGCGCGAGCGGAGAGCGGATACAGTTTTGGAAAGGCATGGACGAATATTGAGACAGGGAGATACCGTCCTTGGTAGTCAGGGTGAACTTTCAAGTCGCAAAGATACCATACCGTCTTCGGCTTTTCACGGCTTGCAGACGGTACACGGCGTAAGATCGCAGCGGCTACCGCCACCACCCGATCACCGTCAAGCGCAACATAGTAATGAAGCTGCCCCAGCCGCGTGAAGAATGCGAAGTAATCCTCACCGTGGTCAATCTCAAATCGGTCTTCACCGAGTGGATAACTCGTTCCCTTTTCTAAACCTGCGATCCGAGATTGGAAAACTTTCCACTCCTCATTATGTAATTCTCTGATATTTAAAGAACGGTTCATCCGCATCCGACACCTCAAGGCTGTTACGATGCCCGTGTATGCGGTCCGCGCACATCGCGATAGATACGACGCTTACGTGCCTTGTAAAGCCCTTCATAAAGCGAGTTGAAGACGCACGCGCCGAGACGCAATCCCTGTTCAATGTAGTATCTATTCTCGACATCCGCATCCCATGCAGGACGAAGTACATCAAAGAAATCGTCTGCATGTTTAATATCAAGGTCTTCATGAAGATTATAATGAATCAGTTTTTCTGCAGGAATCCAGCCATGATTGACAACCTGTTCTCCGAGCCATCCAGCAATGTCTGAGAACATCCTCTCGATGATTCCCATGACACCAGCACCAATCAAGTACTCATCCATCACGCACGCACCGACCAGCACTGTATTAAACGCTCGAACCTCGGGCCACATTGCACGTTTCGCAATATCTTCGGGTTTAATGCCAGCCAACCGGTCAAGAAAGGCGAGAAATGTTTTCTCGTGCATGAGTGATGTGTTGCCTTCACCGTGTTCCTCCCAAACATTGCGAATGACCTCTAAACGTAATTCTGACGTTGGGATCTTGGCGGCGAGTGCTGCCATCGGGCGGTTGAAGAACACGACAGCAAAATAGAATTGGATTTGGGTTTCGACAAAATCATCGAAATCAAAAGTGTCGTCGCGCAAAGATTGAAAGTATGGATTCATCCATACATTCGTCTCTTTTAGGATGTTGTCAATGGTTATGTTCATCGGCTCCTATCTCCTTTTTCCCACATGAACGCTGGAATAAAACAGGCTGCGTTCGATTTCTTGGAATCGGACTCCCAATGCCGTATTGAACTCGAATGAATCGCCAAAGTAGGTTGAAAGATCGGTGTAATTATTGAGTTGGCGATACAGAACGCTCGCGCCAGATTTCATCTCATTTTGAAGATAACTGATAAGGGAGACAATCTCAGGTAACGGCATCCAATCCATGATATTGGACAGAGATATCAAATCAAAACGTTGCAGTTCCGGCACTTGATCCAGTGTCTCTTCGATCATCTGAAAACGATAATCGGTAGGTGGTGCTAAGAGATAGTAGGGTAAACTCGCCGGACGTTGGAGATAGTATCCAAGAAATACATGGTGAAGAAAGTAATTATCGAACGCCGCCGCAGATGTCAACCCTCTTTCAAATAACGTCTGAAAGTAACGCGGATAACTCCCCGCTTCAGCGTGCTGTGTAGCATCTGGACCGAACATCGCATTCAGAAGCGAGTCGCTAAAATAGAGATCAAACGCCACCGACCAATACTTGCTTGAGAAGAGGAGCTCCGAGACCTCGGAAAGCCGATCTTTCTCTTCAAACAATCTGCGGATTTCTACTTCGTCAGCAACCAAATCAAAGATAAACTCCCGTAAACCCCGGAACAGGGACTCAAAGTTACCACTCTGATTGAGTCCCTTAGGATCGCTGGTCCCAATATTAAATCTCCGATGACGTGTGGCTGTATCAACATCGCGCAGGGCATTCATTTTTTCCCGAACCCGTTCTAACTGCGCCGGATTAAAATCAACCAGAGTGATATGCAAATCGGGAAACAGTGCTTGCAGTGTCAGGGCAGTGCACCCACCGGAAGCAACTAATAGCACGTTGGAGGCTCTGGTCAGACGAATCAACTTTGCCTCAACCATTGGGTCTTCTCTGACGACCGCAAACTGGACTTTATTATCGCGCATGTGCCTTCGCTCCCCAGATAGTCGGTGCGTATATTTCTGTTGGGGCAGCCGAACCCGTAACGCGCCTCAGCATCGACTCTTAATCATAAGACTTCATCAAGGTACACTTCAATTTTCTCTAATGTTTTTTTCCCGATGCCTTTGAAACCTTTTAATTTCCCTTCATCAATTGCTGCTCGGAGCGAGGCGAGGCTATCCACACCGACTTCTTCATAGAGTCGCTTAATCGTTTTGGCACCCAATCCGGGTATCGGTACAAGCTCCACAACCGTTCGCGGTGTATCACCGGCGAATTCTTCCAGTTTTGCGCTCGTGCCAGTGTTCAGAAATTCCTCAACGATTTTCGCCACGACTTCGCCAGCCGCTGGAATCTCCTCTATTAATCGTCCTTGGGCGATGAGATCCGACATCGGTTCGGGAAAGCGAGAGATATAATTCGACAACCATGGATATCGCGAGGCGTGCTCTTCTGGATAGTCGGCGATAATCAAAAACGTATGAAGTTCTAAGAACTTTAGCGCAATTTCATCATTTTGATGCCAGCGCGTTCGCCCTTTTGCATCAATGTAAGATCCTTCTTCTAAGTCTTTTTCATCGCTCATTATTTATCCTCCAGTGCAGTATTTGAATTGTGGCATCCCATAGTGCGACTGCGAGATACTCGCCGTTTGGTGAGAACGCCAACGCTTGAATGCCGGTCGGGTAGGTTTCCCAAATTACCGATTCGCCTTCGGAGATGTCCCACACCCGAAGATTACCTGCTTCATCACCCGAAGCGAGATAATCTGAAGTCGTTGAAAAGGCGAGTGCCCGGGTCCAATACGCTTCAAACTCGGATTTTGCGAGGCGTTGCCTGCCGGTTTCAATTTCCCAAATTCGGATTCCGGATTGTGCGTTTTTCTGTGTGTCAACGGCTAAGAATGTAGCATCCGGTGAGAACAGCACGTTCCAGACACCTAAAATCTCACCTGTGTTGAAAACTTTCACCGGACGTTCATCGGTTGCGTTCCAGATTTCAATAGCCGTTCGGTGTCCCTCGCCATCTCGGTAACTCCCCTCCGCTGCGGCGATGAACCGACCATCATCAGAAAGCGTAAGCCCGTTCCTGACGGGGAACCTTGTCGGAAGTGTTTTCAACTTTTTAGCAAACTCCTGACCTATTCCAGTCTTTGGACTTTGCTTGGCGAGTTGCCAAACCTCAACCTCGTTATCACCTTTTGACAGCACCGCGAGTCTATTATCAGCAGACAGACTGCCGCTTTCATATTGCCCACTCGTCAGTAATGTTTCATCGCCATTTTCCAGCGAGAGGAGAGCGATGTTGTCATTTGCTTTTCGGACTAATAGGTGATTTTCTCCAGTGGAATAGGCGAACCATCGTTTGGCACCGATGTGGCTTATCTCTCCTTTCTGCCGGGTCTGGATATCCCATTCCACCACGGTGCCACCCATTCCTTTTGCTATCAACTTCGTGCCAGTTTTGTTGAAGACGAGTCGTCGTGCAACATCTGGGAGTAGTACATCAAGCCGTGGCTGCTGATGTTCACCAAGTTGAAAAGCGAATTCTAAGGTCGCGGCTTGAACTGATAAGCATAACACATTGAAAAGAAAAAGAACAATCAGATTTTTCATGTGGTAAAAAGAAGTAGGGTGAGGCGTAGAGACCTCGCCCTACTTTTCCAGTTAATTGTGCTATTCATAGAGGTCCGTGGCGGTTTCGCCCCTGGCGAAACGGTGTGCAGTCTGGACAGCGGAATCATTTCCAGCGTTTCTGCGAATATCCGTTGCCCATCGTGCCAACCCAACTATCAGCTGATTTCTGGCAGGATGCGTCTCGCACGTTTTCCATTCCTCAGATACGATGTAAATTGAGCTGAGGAGGTCCCCGCCGTTATCATCCTTGAGGATACATAATCCCATTTCAGTCATTAACCGCTCTGCGGAGCACCCAGCATTGAGATACTCACGGGTACGCCGTCCAATTTCTTGGATGCGGACGGATTCAATACCATCTAAAATTTCGGCAATCGCCGTGTCTTCATCAAGAGAAGCAGACGTTGTAGATGTTCTTGCTTCTGCAATCGGTTGATGACGGATGTTAAGCCATCGGTTGTTGAAAAACCGCCATGCGGCGTGGTAGAGTGCCTTCGCAGCGACTTTGGTTCCGCCGAAGCGAAGCACCTTCCTCACCGTCGATGAGATTTCCATCTCCTCCTGCAGATCCCACCAACCGGGACTCATGTTCACAGGTGTACGTGCCATCCTATCCGCTGCTGTCATGACCATAGTCGTAGCCAACGTGTTAATAGGGACACCCGCGGTGAGCATTTCTGTTACGGCATCAAAAACTTCGTCGAGATCACCACTCACGAGGGCTGCTGAAAACTTGTCTTCGTCGTAATCAACAGCTGCTGCGGTTGATTTTTCTTGCGGTAGTTCATCAAAGATATGATCAATCTCTTTCAGCTTTTGAATGGCTTCACGGTGAAGTTCTCCGGGTCTACCGCGTCCTTGTCCAAGAATCTTTGCGCCGAGACTGCAAACTAACTCGCCTGTTAGTTCCCATCCAAACTGTTCTTGCAATTCAGCCAAGTGTACGAGATTAATGAGATTGTTGGAATGATTGAGGAAGAAGGATTCGACTGCACACTCAAAGAAGAGCGGAATGATTTTCTCATCATGTCCGCCTAACTGTCTGGCGGTGATAAGACATTTTTCAATACCTTCCCACTCTTTATCGGTGGTGAACACCCGAATCCAGTCTTCGAGTTTCTGCCAGTCAATCGGTGGTGGGAGCGGTCGGCGATCGGGTCGATCCCCAAGTCTACCCGATGCTCCATCGGCAGCCATCATCAATGGGATGAGCCGGTCCTCAGGTTCGTACAACCGAGCGACCTTTACCCCGTTCATCATCATTGCCAATTTTCTGCCACCCTCGAACGCCTCTCTATCTGTAGAGATATGTCGTCCCATGTGCCTCACCATCAGATTCAACGTTTCCTCTTCCGAAACGCCCCTCGCTAACATAATGGCGATAGCTTTAGAAAGCGTCCAATTGTCGGTGGAGAGTAACCCCTCTTTCAGCAGAAGAAAATGGGCATCGTCCCGCTTCTTTCCACCACTGGCGACATCTACATAGATATCACCGTTGCGAACTTCAACAGGAAACGTGGCGAGGTCATCACAACCACCCGTAAAGCATCCACCACCTTCCATGTCGTAACTCCAACCGTGCCAATCGCAGGATAAAACACCCTTTCTGACACGTCCTCGAACGAGTGGGTACCCCATGTGCGGGCACTGGTTATCCGTGGCGTAGACGGCACCTTCATGCTGAAAGAGGGCAATGCTATGTCCTTCAACTCTGACTGCCCTCGGTTTTCCCTCTGCTACTTCACTGAGGGCAGCAACTTTGACAAAATTGGTATTCTCGTTTAACATTATCTACTTCTCCTCTATGGCGTGACTTAGTTTGTTGGGTAGAGCTTACTCCTCAAAAACCTCAATCGTTGTCCTACCTTCGGCGAAACGCATCGCGGTGGTCGCGGCAGATTTGTTGTCCGTGTTCGATCGGATATCTGTGACGTAGCGAGCCAATCCGATCAACAGCTGAGGTTGTGCGGGATGCCCTTCCGCATGCTTCCACTCTTCAAACACCGTACGCAGTGTTGGTAGGACTTCACTCCCCGTATCATCCCAAAGCACCGTATGCCCTATCTCTTCGAGCAATCGTTCAGCAGAATAGCCAGCATTTAGATAGCCAAGCACTTGCGGTCCCACATTTTGGACATCAAGTGTCTCGATTGTATCAATAATGTGCTTGATACCTTCGGCTTCATTCGGAGCCTCCAATTTCTCTTGACTCAAGGGTTGACTGAGTGCTCGTGCTGGAATGTTTATCCAGCGATCCGCGAAGATTTGCCACGCAACGTGGAAAATTCCTTTCGCTGCGACTTCATTGCCACCCACTCGTTGTGCACTCCGCAACGATGCGGCAAGGTTGAGTTCTGTTGTTAAGTTCTCCCAACCCGCGTCTACATTCACCGGTGTGTTCGCCATTCTATCTGCAGCGAGAAGGACAAGCGAGGTAATAAGCCTTTCTAACTTAACACCATCAGTTAAGACTGCTTGTACTGCCTCAAACGACCGCTGGAGATTAACACTCGTGAGTGCCGCAACGAAAGCGTCTTCATCAAATTCAGAAGTTTGCTCTAAGGTAGCACCTTCAATGGTTGGAAGGATTTGCTGCATGAGTTGAATTGCGTCTCTACGATACCGTTCAGGATCATCTGGACGATGTCCGACGAGTTCCGCTCCGAGATAGAAGAACAACTTCGAGGCATGTTCCCACCCAAATTCATCAATCACCTCTGAAAGATAACTAACATAGAGCGGAATATGGGGTGCGTCAATAAAATGCGGTTCGACTGCACACTCAAAGAGTAGCGGACACAATTTATCTGCGTCCCCCTTGTTATATGCAGTGAACAAGCATCGCTCAATTCGCCCCGACTGTCCTTCATAAGAGAAATTACGAACCCATCGACTTATCTTTTCCCAAGCGACCGGCTCTGGCAACGGCACAACTTCAAGTCGTTCCGATGCGGGACCTGCAGCCGAACAAGCGGCAGTTGTAACAGCGATGAGTCTATCAGCGTCCGTATATCTACGTCCGACTTTGAGTCCGTTGATGAGTCGGGAGACATCGCCGCCGCCTTCTGATCCGTGGGAACTGGCGATGTGACGGCTGACGTGTTCCAGGATTGAACCCATCACCTCTTCTTCTGGTACGCCACCTTTTAGCAATAGCGAAATCGCTTTGGACATCGTCCATCGGTCTTCGCTCAAAAGCCCCTCTCGGAGCAATTGTTTATGTTCTTCGGCGCGTCGGTATGTCAAATCTCCGGGTTCTATCCAAATTTCATTGCCTCGGAGGTCAACCGGAAAAGTGCGTAGATCGTCGCATTCAACATGGAAGCAGCCACCGCCTTCCAAATCGAAACTGCGGCGGTGCCAATCACATGTTAGGATGCCGTTGCGAACGGTTCCCCGTGTGAGTGGATAGCCCATGTGTGGACACTGGTTATCCGTCGCATAAATCTTTCCATCAACATTGAAGAGGGCAATGCTGCGACCCTCTGCCATCTGAATCGCTTTCGGTTGCCCTTCAGGAACTTCACTTAACTCGGCGACTTTCACCCAGTTTTGTGTTTGATGCTCCATGGTTTTACGTTCCTCCAAATTGTGTTTCGTATATCCTAATTTCAACAAAAACTTAACGACTATAAAGCATTATACCACAAAAAACTTAATATTTCAACAGAAAACTGAAAATAAGTAAAATAAATTATGGTAGATTTTAGAATTATTTATCCACGCTGAATGGGTGAGGTTACATAAAGATAAAAAATTAATTCGGTAACTTATTGGCGAATGTCCCTTCCCAGTAACGGGTGGGGACCCCGGTTGCAAACCGTGAAGAAATCCGCAGAAACACCCAAGCAATACTCTACCGACCTGGGGAAAATCGGAATTACTGAAAAGTAAATTTTAGCGTGATATTTTCCAATGATATACACGCTAAAAAACCGATGGACGTTACAAATTATTTTGCCAGACTTAAGTTTCCTTCTACGCGCGATGTGCATATTCTATGAGGAAATTTGCAACCGATTTTTTCTTCGCTTTCCGAGCATAATCAAGGGGTGTTTTACCGTCGGTATCGCGGCTATTAATGTCGCCACCGTGTCCGATTAACAACCCTATCTGGTTTTTGCCAACCCCTTTTTGCGCGATGATGTGCATGGGGGTACGTCCCTTGTCATCCGTTACGTTTGGATCTGCCCCGTTTGCTAATAAACAAGCGACACCATTCGTTAAACCGCGTTGCGCGACCCAATGCAGGGGTGTCCACAAACCACGCCGATGTTTCCGACGCGCGTTGATGTCCCACCCCGTGGCAAGCAACTTTTTCACCAATGTATCAAACCGCTTAGGTCCCTGCCCGACAAGTACATACCAATCCCGAAAGTTGATTTCATAACCTGAGTCAATGAGCAGATCAACGATTGCGGGTTGTTGGGATTGAAGTGCTATCTCAAGCAGCGGCATGGTAGGTCCGACCTGATATGCATAGACATGCCCACCCGGAACTTCATCCGTTTGTTCTGGTGCCCTCAACGTTGGTATCACGTAGCCTTTAGGGGATTTCACATTAACCCTGAGATTGAGGCGTTCCGGTTTTTTTTCAAATTCTGCCCTGGCACGTTCAACATCACCCATCACACAATAGAGGACAACATCCGCCTCGGCACCCTGTTCAAGGAGATAGCGACACACCTCGGGCCGTCTTCTCATCGTCCATTGTGCTGGCGTGCCGTAATGGTCGCGGTCCCGCAGGTTTATGTCTGCGCCGTGCGTGAGCAGGAGTTTCGCGATTCGGGGAGTCGCGGCGAAATGGAGTGGAGACATACCGTCAGACCCCAGTGCGTTGACAACTTCAGGGGCTTCGTGAATCAGTTCGGCGAGTTCCTCGAACATGTCCAAACCTGCGGCGGCGTGTGCGTCGATTGTCGCGCCTCGTTCTATCAGGTATTCGGCGAGTTCTCTGTTGTAGTTCAGCATGGAGCCGGTGACGTGGTGTAATGCCGAGGTGCCGCCTGCCCACCAACTGCTTTTGACATCAATATCCGCGCCAGCGTCAAGCAGCACTTCAATGAGTTCACGATTGCCGGACGCGGCGGCACATACAATCGCGGGAGCATCGAAACTGAACCACGGTGCATCGATGTGCGCAGCAAGCACTTCATCAGTCGCCAGTAGGTGCTTGACTGTATCCACATCGCCATCCTGTACGGCAGTGATAAACGGTTGCTTGTTCGTCATAAAAATTTCCCTTCTCTATACATGTTTTTGCTAAATATTCTTTAACTATTTTACCCGATTAGATTATTAAATGTCAAGTAAAATTAAGTTGCCATATAGACGTTTAATTTTTAGTTTTCTATGAACTTCTTTCGCTTTTTTGCGGAATTATGCATCTATTTCAGCCGTAAGTCGCGTCACTATATGTTTGATTGCGAAATCATGAAATTATCCCTTTCTGGAGATGACCGATGAAAAACGAGGATGTTGAACTGATCCAGCGCGTTCTCGCAGGCGATGATAACGCCTTCTCTGCACTCGTTAGAAAATACCAGAAGCCGGTTCACGCGCTTGTGTGGCGGAAAGTCGGAGATTTCCACATCGCTGAAGAGATTACGCAGGACGCTTTCTTGAAAGCGTATAAGGAGTTGGCAACGTTGAAGAAACCGCACCGCTTTGCCCGTTGGCTGTCTGTGATAGCGACGCGGGGCTGTATTGCATGGCTGCGCAAAAAGCGTTTGACGACACAGTCGCTGGAAGACACGAGCCACGCGCAATTAGAAAAAGCAACGTACTCAGGATATGTGATTCAGGAGAACGAGCAGATGACAGCAGAAGCACAGCGCGAGGTTGTCCAAAAGTTGCTTGCGAAATTACGGGAAAATGAAAGGACCGTCATCACGCTCCATTACTTTGGAGAAATGACGCATGAAGAGATCAGTGAGTTTTTAGGGACATCGGTGGGTACGATTAAAAGTCGGCTTCGTCGCGCGCAGCAGCGTTTGAAGAGAGAGGAACCGATGGTTCGAGAGGCTTTAAGCGGTTTCCAAATTGCGCCGAATTTTACTGAGAATGTTATGCGTGAGGTTTCGCGTATCACGCCTACTCCTTCTATCAGCGGAAGTCAAAGGTTCGTGCCGTGGGCAATCGCTGCATCTATTCTGGCTGTGGCACTATTGGTGTTAGGTATCGGGTATCATTACTTTAACCGTTTCGGATTGTCCTCCCACTCCGAAGATTCTCCCGCAGCGACAGCACCGAAAGCAGGGAAAGTCGCTTTTGCCTCCAATCGAAGCGGTAGTTGGGATATCTGGACGATGAACCCTGATGGCAGCGATCCTGTGAATCTGACACGAGACGCGGCAATTGATCTTCACGCAGCTTGGTCACCTTCAGGAAAACAAATTCTTTTTGTCTCCTTTCGAGAAGAAGGAAAAGAATCAAGCCTTTACCTGATGGATGCAGATGGAAATCATATAAGAAAAGTTCTTGATAATTGGTACAGCAGATCCCCCGCAACATGGTCACCCGACGGAAAACAGATTGCCGCTGTGCGCGACGGTATGCTCTACATTATAACGTTAGATGACAAATCCGTCGTGCCTGTGGCAGAGACTGGCTTGAGAAGTGTTGGGGATCCCGCCTGGTCTCCAGACGGAAAAGAAATTGCTTTTATCTATCTTTGGCGGAAACAGGGCTATGAACTCCGTCTCCTTGATGTCCAGACCCTCAAACAGAAGGTCATTCTGGCACAATTAGAGAGGTATCCATATAAGAGTTATCCTACCTGGTCTCCCGATGGAGAGCAAATCGCTTTCGTCCTACACAAATTCAGAACTATACTCAATTTTGTGGACGCAGCGAATTGGCAGGATGAAGAAACAATCTATGTTATCAATCGCGACGGGAGTAACTTACGACAACTTGTTTCAGAGAAGGGACCCGACGCACTCCATCCGACCTGGTCTCCAGATGGCGATGAAATTATTTATCATCAGGGAATCCATCTGCCAGAAATTGGAGACATCAGTCAACTTTTCAAAATTAATGTAAATACCGGTACGAAGACCCAACTTACAAACGTGGGTAGTAATAGCGGAGCAGATTGGTTTGCACCTCCGGCGTTGCCTGTCCAATCCAAGGAACAATAACCAGTTTTATCAAAATGAAAAATTCCAAACCCGAAAGGAGTCAGACTATGAACATTAGACTTTTTGCTTTGTTCTGTTGCATCAGTTTTTTGCTGTTCAACAGCGGCACCCCAACATGGGCAAAAGCACCCTCAACGGCTAAAATCGTATTTTCATCCAACCGAGATGGGAATTGGGATATCTGGACCATGAACCCCGATGGAAGCGATCCAATAAACTTTACACAAGACGCAGCAGCAGATTTTTCCCCAGTTTGGTCCCCAACAGGTGAACAGATTCTCTTTGTTTCCTTCCGAAAAGGCGGGGAAAGTCTGTATCTCATGGATGCAGATGGAAACAATATAAGAAAAGTTCTTGACAATTGGCGCAGTAGATCCAGTGCAACGTGGTCTCCTGATGGAAAGCGAATTGCGTCCGTGAGTGATGCCGTGCTTTACATTGCAACGATAGATGGTAAATCAATTGAGCCTGTAGCACAGACTGGCTTTGGAAGTGTTGGAGATCCTGCTTGGTCCCCTGATGGAAAGGAAATTGCCTTTATCTACAATAAACGCAAGCAAGGTTATGAACTTCGCCTTCTTAACGTCCAAACGCGCAAACAAAAAGTCCTTCTTGGCGAACTTGAGAAGTATCCATATAAGAGCCATCCGGCTTGGTCTCCGGATGGAAATCAAATTGCTTTTGTTCTACATAAATTTAGGGCAATACAAAATCAGGCAGACGCAATCGCTTGGCAGGATGAAGAAACAATCTATCTTATCAACCGTGATGGAAGCCAATTGCGAAAACTTGTTTCAGAAAAGGGACCGGACGCACTCCGTCCGACTTGGTCTCCCCAAGGCGATGAAATCATCTATCAACAGGAAGTCAGAGGTTTTACACAACTCTTTAAGATTGATGTGAGAAGTCGGGTAAAGACGCAACTCACACATAAAGGACATAACAGTAGAGCAGATTGGTTTGATCCTGCAGCGTTGCCTGTTCAACCTAATGTAGAATTGTTAACCACAATGTGGGGAAAATTGAAACAGAAATAACAGGTTTTCATGAATACAGCAAGGCGAAATCCGGTGCGGTTAGGAATGCAGATCGCATTTGGGGTTTTTGCTGGGGTGTTTCTTCGCGTACGTCGCAAAACCGCACCTACCGGACCTTGGGGAAACTACACCTATATTTCTGTTCTCAATCAACGGTGAACTGGATTGTATCGAAACGACTTGCTACTTTTGCGACCTTCGGTTTGAGTTCTTCAGGGGTCCCGCCAGAGAGTGCTGCGACAATACACTCGGCGATGTCCGGTGCATCGGCTGGAGTCATGCCCCATCGGGTGACTTCTTGAACGCCCATGCGTAATCCAGATGTTCCAACTTCAGGTGCCAATCCCGCTGCGCCTGCAATAATATGGCACGCCTCCAGATGGTTTGCGAGCGCGCTGCCTTCTCCATACTTATCTACAATCAGTATCAAGGTGTGCGATTCCGTGAAACCGAAGTCAGCGCCGAGCATTGGAACCCCGCGTTCTGCTAACGCTTGTCCGAGTGCTTTTGCATTGGCAACAATCGCATCTGCTTGTGCCTCACCGCATTCCATCCACTCTATAAACGTTCCAGCCAACGCCGGGAGTCGATTCAGGTGGTGATTGCTCATCAGCAACGGATAGACCCCCCGCGCAACCCGCTCAGCAATGGATGCATCGTTGGTTAGAACCATTCCACCTTGTGGCCCCGCAAGTGTCTTATGCGTGCTGGAAATGATGACATCCGCGCCTTCGTCAAAGGGAGATTGAAACCGTCTACCGGCGATGAGTCCAATAACGTGTGAGGCATCGTAGATGAGGTAGGAATCTGGGTTCGCTTGGCGCATCGCCTCCTTCAACTCCCGTATAGGTTGCGGGAAGAGAAACACGCCGGAGCCGATGTTGACGATGCTGGGTTTGTGTTTTGCAATCAGTGCAAGCGTTGCATTGAGGTCGATGTTTGAACGTCGTCCGTCCCACGGAATCGGAATCGACTCTAATTCTATCTTGAGGGGTGAGGAGAGCAGCTTTTGGGCATAGTGGTGTCCGTTATGAACCTCTAACGCTGTATCGCCCGGCTTTGCCAGTGCAAACGTTGTTGCAATCCCGGCGATGTTCCCTGATAACGGGCGGAAATCGACATGCGCTGCGCCGAAAAGTTCCTTTGCTAACGCCTGCGCATATCCCTCTATTTCGGCAATATAGCGGTTGCCCTTGTAATTCCGTTGGTAAATGTCAACACCAGAATAATTCCCATACCGCCGCGCCAAGCGTTCGTCAAAAAGTTCCTCTACCAACGGCGAAGGTGTGTTCTCCGAAGCGATGAGATTGAGACAGGTGTCCCGATACGTTTGATGTTTATCGAGAAGTGAAGTGAGTTTTTGAACTTTTGCGTTATGCGTCATTGAAAGAAACCTCCGTTTCGTTGTAGCGCAAGAGGTAGAGAAATTACTTGACGTGCTATAGAAAATCAGTTACGATGAGACAAAACACACATTACAACGAGGAAATTATGCCAAAACCTACGGATATCCGCATCCTTGACGTTCATTACGACTTTGAAGAACACCAATACCGGACCCCGCTCAAGTTCGGGGGTGTGCCGACAGATCACTGCGTCCTCTTTAACGTCCGTATGCAAGTTCAGACGCGCGACGGAAAAGTGGCAGAAGGTACAGGTTCCATGCCACTCGGCAACGTCTGGGCATTCCCACCACGTTACGCGCCTTTCGACCAGAGTCTCGCAGCGATGAAAAAACTCGCCGAATTGGCGGTAGCGGCTACACAAGATTGCGAACTGTGCGCGCATCCGCTTGAACTTTCCGAAGTGCTTGAATCCGAATTTTTACGGATTGCCGATGCGTTGTCCGACACCATGCAACTCGCGTCACCGATGCCGAAACTCTGTACTGTCGTTACAACGAGTCCGATTGATGCTGCGATTCACGACGCATTCGGAAAGGCAAACGGCATCAATAGTTACGACGGATTGGGCGAAAACTTTATTGAGGCAGATCTGTCGCATTTTTTGAATGAACAGTTCACCGGAAAATATCTGGACCAATATACCGCACGCCAACCGAAACCTAATATGCCCCTCTATCATCTCATCGGTGCATTGGACCCACTCACCGACGCGGATATCGCAGAACGTCTCAATGACGGTCTACCGGAAACGCTCCCCGAATGGATTGTCGCTGATGGGTTAACGCATCTGAAAATTAAACTCAACGGCGATGATTTAGCATGGGACGTTGCACGCGTTCTCGCAATCGATAAAGTCACCGCGGAAACGCAGGCGGAACGCGGTGTTGATACTTGGCATTACTCTGCTGATTTCAACGAAACCTGTCAGGATGTTGAATATCTATTGGCGTTCCTCAACCAGATTCAGGAGGCGGAACCCGCCGCTTTCCAACGCCTCGCCTACATCGAGCAGCCGACGGATCGGAACCTGAAAGCGCATCCCGAAAACAAGATGCACAAAGCCGCTGAGATAAAACCGGTGGTGATCGACGAATCGCTTACCGATTTTGAGACCTTTCTGTTGGCACGCGAGCAAGGGTATTCCGGTGTTGCGCTCAAAGCGTGTAAAGGGCAGTCTCAGGCGTTGTTGATGGGTGCTGCCGCCGCTGAATACGATATGTTCCTCGCTGTGCAGGATTTGACGTGTCCGGGAGCATCGTTTTTACATTCCGCTGGACTCGCCGCTCGCATCCCCGGTGTAACGGCTATTGAGGGCAACGCTCGTCAATTCTGTCCAAGTGCGAATGACGGTTGGCGAGACGAATTCCCCTCGATTTTCAACATCACCGATGGCACTGTCGGAACGCAGGTCCTCACTGCACCGGGACTCGGTCATTAGCCTCCGTTTCGCTGTCGGCAACAGTAATATTGGTGACAACGTTCCGCTGTTCCGGGATCCGGACAGGAAAATCTTTGATCGCGTCATTAATCAATTGTTTCACCATCGCCTTGACCGAATCAAATGGTATACATTCAAGGACGATGATGGCGCGGTGTTTTGAAGGCGCGATGTGATATGTCAACCCATACTGAAGTCCGAGTTGCCCTAACTCCGGTTCAACGCTGATGGAAATCTGTCGGCATTCCTGCGCTGTGATGAAAAAACTATCAAGGATGAATTGCGTGTGGATCCACGCTTCTCTCTCTTCAACAATCTTCATATTTTTAATTTTGCCTTGCGGTTCGGTCAGGTAGGTTAGGAATTTCACGTCCCTTTCCGTATACTCGCCCTCCACTACGTTACGGGCTACACACCTTGGATATTAAAAAAAACAGCCATCCCTTAATTCCACCTTATCGTCCATTGTAGTATTAACAGCGAAAAGTGTCAATGCTGTGAAAATGTTATAGACTGCCGAACTGGCAATTCACCTAATTTCTGAACGTCTCCGTTGTGCCAACGAATTTTGAAACCATCTATCCGTGAAGCAGTGCCTAATCCAAAGGTAAGGTGGAGGTCGTTCCCTGACAGGTAACTTGCGCCGCAGATGACCTCCCGTAAGAACGTCATGCCGCCTGCCTCCAACTGAACCTGCGCGCCGATCGCATCCCTGTTGCCATCTGTACCCACCAACTTCACTGTTAGCCACGCATTCGCATTGCCAACTTCGTTGCTAAGAATTACGGTTGGACGGTTCGATTGGCAAAGGACGACATCTACATCCCCATCTGTATCTATATCCCCGAAGAGCATCCCGCGTACGACATAGTGGGTTTTGTCTAATCCCGCTTCAGCGGTGATCTCAGTGAAGCCGGTATGGTTCTGTGGCGCGCCGCCCTGATTGTGAAACAGCTGGACAGGTTGTGCGTAGCTCATTTTCGCGTCAATCTGTTTGACGTTATCCCAGATGTGTCCATTCCCAACGAGCAGGTCTAACCAACCGTCGTTATCGAAATCAATGAAACGGGTGCCGAAACCGAGTGAATAGAAAGACGGATCGGCGAGGTTTGTGTCAAACGTTACATCTTCAAAGTAGCCGCTGCCATCGTTCTGCATGAGACAGTTCGCCTCTAAAGAGAAATTCGATACCCAGAGATCGATGTCTCCGTCGTTGTCATAGTCGCCTGCGTCTATGCCCATTGAACCGTTTGCTATACCGTCGCCATTGAAGGCAACACCGCGAAGCACGCCCTCCTCTTGAAAGGTCCCGTCGCCTTGATTCTTGACATTCTCCACGTTCTAAAAGAACGTGGATTCATTGTTGTTAGTTAAAAAGTATTTAAAGTTAAACTTGATACGCACTTTAGATTCGCAACATTTTCTGAATTTCAATACGCGTTTTTGAAAAAACTTGACAAGTTTGATTAACTGATGTATAATTAAATGAAAGGGCGGAACAGACCCGCCCAATCACTTAGTATATCATCGTAATTACTAAATCAAAAGATGTTAAAGGAGAAATAACATGGGTTATCACAACGACAAAACCAGATTCGGCATTACAGCAAATGGCGAAAAGCGATTCATTTTCGCTGAATCTCCCGATGAAAACGACCAACAAGATGAAGAACGATATTACCAATACATGCTTGGTTACCATGTTCATTTTGAATATGGTCGAATTCTCCATGATTTACTAATCACATGTTAATAATGGACGGTTTATTTTTTAAACTTGTTTTACTTTAGGCAGGTATATATTTTTTTAAAACGCTGTCTGTTTCACCGATTCTGATTATAGCATATATACAAAGTCGCTGTCAAGTTAAAATTGAGTTTCATTTTCGTTTAGTTTCTAAGTTATCAAACAGCAAAAGTTGACTATCCAGTTTTTGTGTATATTCTTTGTATTTTTGACCTTCGACGTATTCCTTCAAAGCCTCTAAAGTAACGCCTCCAGTTGATGCAATGAATTTTGAACTTGTCCATAATGAGCGTATGCGCTTAAGCCCAAAGAATTCGCGACGCAAGCAAAACGAACTATAACCTTTAATTTTACCTACAATGCGATTAACAGGATATTTCGGTTCAACAGACATCAGGATATGCACGTGTTCCGGCATGATTTCCAATGCAGTTAGTGTATAGTGGTAATCCTCTTGTTTTTCAACGATGATTTCCTTTAGGCGTTTTTGTATGGCAGATGTTAATACTTGTTTTCTGTATTTTGTGCAAAAGATCACATGGTAATCACAAGCCCAAATATAGTGATGTGCTGATTTATAGCGTGGTTCAGAACGAACAGACTCAAACATTTAGTTCCCCCTTCAAAAGTATTGGGCTTCGTTAAAGCATATATATTCACGAAAAATCAAGTTAAAATTTACTATTCATTTCGTGATATGCATTAATTATACGCGATTACTTATGAAATGGCAACTAAATTTTGAGTAGTATATGGATTTTTAAATACATCCGGCAATATTTCAATGCACGCCAAGCGTATGACTTTTTAAATCATATAGTGCGTGCAACTATAGAGTCTACAATTGAAATATGAGTTTTGGTTTCAAGATTATCAATATCTGCCTCTTTATCGTTTTTAATGATGTATTTAATTGTCTCAGTCGCATCTTCAGAGGAGCGTTGAGTTAATTTTTCTGCATCGTCTCCATCAAACGTGATGATAGTCAGATTTGATTCTGAGTATTTCATGTGAATTAACTCCTTTTCCTGATTTCGTAGTTGATTTCGGATTTTGAGTTTAATTGACTCTTTTTGTTGAAAAGCACGTATCAAATCTTTTGGTAGGGAAGTGATACGTGCTTTTAATTATGGGTTATTTAACAAATCTATATTTGCCGTGAGCAAAACGTTTATAGTAATTTTTGCCTGAAGATCCACCGTAAGCCTTTTGTGCAGGCAGATATTCACTATCTTTGATTATAGTGTATTCGACATCTCTTTCGCTAAGACGATGATCGCACAGTTTTAAGAATACAGGTTTAACCTCTTTTATTGTAAATACAGGATCAGGCTTATTTTTGGTTATTTGTTCAACAGCGTTGTATGTGTAATCAGACGCAGTTTGCGGATTTTTTATAGGCATAGATACATCCTCCAATTGCAGTATATCGCGTTTTTAATGAGTTGTCAAGTTGAAAATTAGTCGAATACAGAATTAAGCCAGCATTTCCTGCCTTCAATAGTTACAATTCCTCTTTCTTGTAAATCATACGTCATGGAACTTGCGATCGCGTTTTTTCTATATCCTATCTGAGGCAAATTAAGCCTATCGGTAATTTCGTCATGCGTAAGAAAGTAACGTGCATTATCTCCCCTTGATAGTTCCCCTATTATCGCATCTTCAAGTAAGCAAAGACCAATTTCAACTTTAGTCTTGTTATCGACAGCCGTGAGATCAAAAGCATCAGAAATTATTTTATGGATAGATTCACTATTCATTATAAGCCTCCTTTTAGTTAAAAAATCCGCATGGTTGAAAATTTTGTTGCCTTGCTTCTTGTATGGTTATTCTATTCCATAGTTCAGCAGGTATTTCTGATAGTTTAATATGTGGACAACCTTCATGGTGAAAATATGGTAAATTCGGTTCAAGAGATAATACGATTCTATCTTGTAAAGACGCGTAGAATTCAGCATGAAATTTAAAATCTCGTTCCACGATAAATTTGATTTCAAACGTATGCAGTTGATTCTTTTGCGGGGGGTTTATCTCGCCACTGATAACATTAACATCGCTAATCTCGCCAATTATTTTGAGTAAGTTGGGACTTCTCCATGTTCCGGCAAGATTTGGATGTGTTATATCTCTGATATTCTTATGTGCGGATATTATAGCAATATCTTCTTCAAAGAGATTATCTTCCCAGTAATTCAAATAGCCAAGAACAGTTATAATTTTCCCTGTGTATTTCCATTTGTTTTTCAAAAGTGTTTCAACAAGGATTATATCACTGTTTGGATTAAGTTGATCAGGGATTACAGCATCAGGAGCAAGCAATGCAGTTTCATCTATTTCGCCATCAGTTGAAATAGGTTCTTGTTCTGAACATGCAACTATCAAAGTTAACATGCAGAATATAGCAATGGTCGTTAGTCTAATCATTGTTTTTCTCCAAAGTATAGGATTGAAACATATTAGACATTTTTAAGTTGACATAGAAAAATTAACCTGCTAAAATTTAAAATGGTGAGTGGAGGACGTAAAAACGCCCTCCGCGCAACTTAGGCAGAATAATCTTTAAAGCCAGATCAAAACTGTCTAATTTTACGAGTGCAGGGTGGATGGCAGTCCATCCTGCACATTTCAGTTATTTATATTAGCATATTAAATTTGAAAAGTCAAGGGAAAAATGCATTCTCAACTTGTTATTAAAAAGGAGTATCGTATGAACTGGGTTCAATCTTTTACTTCTACATTGGATATTGCAATACAGTTGCTCACAGTATCTGTATTGGTATTTGCGATATTCCTTTTTTGGCGGATATGGCTTGTCTGCAATGAGTTTTCTAATATCCTTGGTTATATCAGATTTAATCAGAGCAGAATAAAGGAAACGTTATTACAAATAGAACGATTTTGCCGGAAATATGCTAATAGAGATTATGATGAGTGAAGGGAAAATTGCTATAAAACTATCAGTATATTATGAATGAGTGGAAAAAGATAAGAATTGGATTTTCTCTTTTCTTATTCTCAGCAATATTTGTAATCTGTAGTGTATTAGCCATAGATTATGAAATTAAGCAGACTCTGAAAGGATACCAATCTTTTCAGAATATCATGAATAATGCAGCTATAGCTGCCCAAGTTAGCACAGCATTATCAGCTGTAATAATAGGAGTTATTGACTTAATCATGTTATTATCAGATTGGTATTCAGAACGACAACAGAAAAGAATCGAAAAAAGCAAAGCCGAAGGTATTGCTGAAGGTGAAAATATAGCTGAACAAAAGTTTTTTGATGAGTTCGCAGAGTTTATGAAGGAACGCGGCGACGATGCTAAACTCAAAGATTTCGTAGAAAGTTATACATCTAAAAACAAAAAAGAAAACGATTCTTAGCGATATAGTTTTTATAGAACACAAAAGCCCAATGAGCCAAAATTAATTTTTGACTTAAAGGGCTTTTTGTGGTATTATTTAAGGAATGTGTTGGATAGTCTAAAACCGCGCGTATCTGAGATGAACCCCGCGCGCAACCTATTCAAGGCATTACCGCGTGGATGATTTTTTCATTCACGCATTTTAATTATGCGAAACGTGTTGGGAAATTCCCAAGAGTATATCGCATTTTTTGAATTAGTATGAATGTTTTTGATTAAATTGCTATTGTGCCGACCCTGTATCTCCAACCTAAAGGTAGGAGTTTTAGGGTCGGAAGATGATGATAAAAAGCGTATTCGGAGACATGTCGTTTGCAACGTAGATGTCCACCCAACCGTCGTTGTTTACGTCGGTGAAGACGACTCCAAGTCCACGTGTCGTCGGTTCATAGACACCAGCGGATTTCGTAATATCTGTGAAGGTGCCGTCGCCATTGTTGCGGTAGAGCACATCGGCGATGCCGTGATACTCGTTGGGACCGCAGTAGATACGTAGGGTGTTTTTGTAGTAACACGGGATGTCGGTCTCCAGCGCGTATTCGACGTAGTTACAGACATAGAGATCTAAGTCGCCGTCTCTGTCAATGTCAGCGAATGCCGCACTTGCACTCAGCAGCGGACAACCGACTTGTGCTTGCTCGGTTACGTCTGTAAAGGTGCCATCGCCGTTGTTGCGGTAGAGCACATTTTTTCCTAAGTTTGTTATGTACAGGTCGCGGTTCCCGTCCCCATCGTAATCCGCTGCGACGGCACCGAGTCCGTAGCCGGTATCGCCGACGTTCGCAGATTCAGTGATGTCAACAAAGATACCACTGTCGTTGCGATAGAGCCGATTTTTGGGTGGCGGTTCTGTGGATACGGAGAGCGAATTGCCTTGAACGAGATAGAGGTCCAAATCGTCGTCGTTATCGAAGTCGAAGAGAGCACCACCGCTGCCCATCGTCTCAACGAGTCGGCGTTCCGCAGAAAAGCCGTTGACATGCTTGAAGTCAAGCCCCATGGCATCGGTTACATCGCGGAAATAAGGTTCAGTCCTACCGAGTACAGGAAACATGAGAAGGAAGAAGGTCAGCAAGCAAAGCAGGTAGTGTTTGGGTTGGAACATAATAGTGGCAGGAAGTTAGTTTTTTATTTCTGGACGTGGACGGACAACCCGAAACCCAATGGTATGCGTCGAGTCCAAAGGATAGAATTTAAACCGTAAGCCTGAACGCAGGAAGGCACTGCCGACATCCCACGCACCGCCACGGATAACTCTTGCCCGAAGTACGTCTCGGAAGCGGAGGTTGACCGGATTTCGAGACACCTCTCCACCATTTCGCTGGTATGCTGTCAGGCTGTATTCATCAAGGCACCACTCCCACACATTTCCGGCAAGGTCTGCGATGCCGTTGGGAGATTCACCTTTCGGAAAGTGTCCCACTGGCATTGGACGATTATAGCGGCGTGCGAAGTTGGCGTGCTGGCGTGCTTTTGGCGGTGTGTTTCCCCACGGATATGTTCGTGCCACCGTGCCGCGTGCTGCGCGTTCCCACTGCGCTTCAGTCGGTAAACTTCCGCCGATCCACTCTGCGAACGCTTGTGCGTCGAACCATGTCACACCGACAACAGGTTGCGTGTCGCCGTTGAGCGTTTCATCTTCCCATGTCTTCTCGCCATTGTGTCCGCGCGGTGTCGGGCGATTTGTCGCCTCAACGAAGGCACGGTATTGTGCGTTGGTGATTTCATACCGAGAGATCTCGTAAGTACTCAGATAGACCTGATGCTGGGGCAGTTCGGCATCAAAAGTATGCTGTTCCAGCATGGAACTTCGCAGTTTGGCATCCTCATAGGCGGCTTTCGCCTCTTCAGGAGTTGAACCCATTAGAAAGGTGCCTTCTGGAATAGAGACCCACTCTATAGTGGTGAGGACTTGTTGGGCAGCACTGCTAACTTCGGAAACAGCGGAGTTGCTATAGACAGCAAGGAAAAGTATGACAATCGCAAAGCAGGCGCGTTTCATTTTCTATTCGTCTCTCTGAAATTATGCAAATGCTAACGATGATTCGGTACGCTATGCCTCCGTTTTAACTCCCCCCAAGCAATTGGTAACTTTGCACGAGGCGAGACATCAAAAGGCACAAGGCGGTCTTCAAAATATTCAAACTGCGCGATCTGTTTACCTTTGCCGTCACAGATACCGACGTAGATACCGACTTCAAGCGGTTTATCAAACTCCTGTTCGGTTTCGCCGATGTCTATCCATGCATCTTTGGCTTCCCGTTTCCACCATGCTGTGAAAGTGTCTTTTTCACGGCGGAGTCGCATGTAGAGATCCATTTCACCTGCGGGATCCTGGAATCCCGGAACGACACCGACAAGACCTTCACCGGCATCGAACTGTCGTTTTTGATATTGGATGACAGCATCGTTACCGTTTGCGGGACCGCGTCCCCAGAGTTTAATCGTCACCCATTCGCCTTCGCGACCTTGGCGATCCTTCGTTGTTGGTGAGTAGGCAGCGATACCTGCGACGACACAAGCATCTTCATAGTCCATGTAGAGATGTGTTTCTACATCAAAATCACCTTCATGTTCCTGATAGAGTCGATTCGTTGTGTCCGAGGGCCAGAGATTGCGGTTCAGTTCACCCGTGACATGAAGCCATCCGGCTTTCGTTTTGCCCATATCCCACTTCTTCGGTTCAACGCCTTCCTCGTCAGCGGTCTTCCATTTCCAATTCGGATTTTTCAAAGCGTTTCCGTCAAACGGGTCACCGAGGGAAGGCGCGGCTTCAGTAGAAAGTGTGCCTAAAAGCATCGCAAAACCAATAAGTAATAAAATAGTTGCTGTTTTCAAATTTTTTCTCCATATCCATAAAGAAACTGGCGACACGGAGTCGCCAGCAACTTCAAAAATTACAAATAGCGTTCGCTATTATTGTTGTCCTTTGAGTTCGCCCCACGTGACTGCAAGTCGACCGCGCGGATCAACAGGCGTTACCGGACTTGATGCTTCACGGAAGTAGTCAAAAGTGACAGTCATCCTGCCTGCTTCGCTTGCACCTTCACAGATGCCGACATAAAGACCGACTTCGAGCGGTTCTTCAAGTTCGTTCGTCGCTTTGCCGACCGGGATCCAATCGCCTTCTGCATTCGGCTTGAACCATGATTCATATTCGTCGCCATCGCGTTTGACGCGCAGTTCGACTGGAATAACGCCCTGCTCCGGATTGTAGTCGGGTTGTGTGCCGACGTATCCTAAATCAGCAGAATCATTTTGACGCCGTTGGTACTGGAGTACAGCGTTGTTGCCTTGTGCAGCCCCACGACCCCACAACTTCAATGTCACCCACTGGCCATCACGGTTTTGGTGATCTTTTGTCGTCGCGGAATACACAATGATGCCAGCAACAGTGCAAGCATCGCCGTAATCAACAACCATCAACGTTTCGATGTCAAACTGGTCCTGATCTGTGATCTGATAGAAACGCGTACTGGTATCATCAGTCCACACGTTTTGATCGAATCCCGCCTCGGCAACGATCAGTCCATCCTTTAGTTCCCAAGGACTTTTATCGCCATCCTTGACCTGCCAAAAGGATTGAAGGCTTTGACCCGTTCCATTAAATTCATCACTCATCAACGTTTGTGCGAAAACGCCAGGGATGAGGCATACAGAGAAAATCAGAATTGCAATTATGCAAGTAATCTGTTTCATTAAAACATCCTTTCTATTTTTTTGTACGGGACGACATCTGTCAGGTTTCAAAAGAGTTCTCTTTCTCTCTTCTCTCGGTTGACTTCGGTTCGTCCATACAGATAGTTAGTTTAGAATATATTAACATAATTAACTGGAAAAAATCAACTTTTTCCCCGAAATTTCGTACTTAATAATGAATCTAAAAAAACAGGGCTATTTTAACTTTTGCTTTTTCAACTGATATTAACCCCCTAAATCCCGCTTATCAGAGGCACTTGACACATTTTCTTTGGAAAACTAAATGAGCGTAATAAAAAAGCAGATCTCCTTGCAATTCGCGCTAAGACTATGTTAAAATCAGAATTGGTGCAAAATTCAGTCCAAATTGTAGGTTATACTCTTTAGGAGGCAAACTATGAAGGTAGGCATTCGGGACGGGATGTTACCCGTTTCCTTTGAAGAATCGTTTCAGAAGGCAAAAGAAATCGGGTTTGATGGTGTTGAAATTTGTATGGGAGCGAATTACCGCGAACATGTGCTTTGGGAGGATGGCGGGATCGATAAAGTGAACAGTTTGGCAGAAGCTGCTGGTATTGAGGTGTCTTCGCTATCACCGGGCGGTTTCACTGCGTATTCGTTCATGCATCCGACCGATAGCACGCGGAGCGAAGGCATTGCGAAATTGCAATATTTGGCAGAGACGTGTCCACAACTCGGCACGAATGTGATTCTGGTGCCGTTCTTCGGTGGTGGACAGATCCAAGATGACCACATCAACGCGCCACGGTTTCTTGATGGATTGAAGGCGGCTGCTGAAACCGCTGAAAAACATGGGGTTTTCCTCGCTATTGAATCGACTTTAAGCGCGGAACAACACCAACAAATTATTGATAACGTCGGTTCGTCAGCTGTCGGCGTGTATTACGATATGGGGAACGCGACCGGATTCGGCTATGATTCGCCGTCCGAGATTCGGAGCTTGGGCAGCGCAATCACACAGATGCACATCAAAGACACTGGTGGTAATCATGCGGGTGAAGGCGATGTCGATTTTCCAGCAGTCTTTGACGCCGCGCATGCTGTTGGATATGACAGTTGGTTTGTACTGGAAACACCCGGTAAGGACGATCCCGTTGCGTCTGCGGCAAAAAATCTCAATTTCGTGAGGAACAGTTTTTGAGGCAACAGCAAAAATCCCATTCGTCATTGGAATTTTGTAGTATCAACATCGGCTCTCGACTCATGACGGAGGCGTTGGCATGAATAGTCCAAAAACGATAGTCCCCCACTCCGAAAGTAAAAAACTCCTGTCTCTACCGACACGCGAAGCGGAGCAACTCTTTCAAAGTTACGAGAAGCAGCAGCAATTGGAAATTCTGAGTGCAACTCGCAACCCGAGATCCAGAGAGAAACTCTATTATCTCGTGCCTGATTGTACGGAACTTATCCAAGAAAGTCCGACCGAGGAAGTCCTCCAAGTTTTGGACACAATGCTCGGCACGGGACTCGCTTCAGTCCTATTGCCGTGTCTTTCAAATGAGCAATTTGAGGAGCTACTGGACATCGCTGTTTGGCGAGAAGGTAAACTCGATGAAGAGTCATTGGACCTCTGGCTTTTTGAACTTTCTGAATGTGAGCGGGACGACCTCGGACGATTTCTCAGAGAACTCGATATCCGCCTATTGGCGGTGCTTCTCCATGGACGTGTCGCACTCAAGGATGACCACACCGGAATGCTTCTTGAAGCAGGCTACTTAGATCCAGGTTCACCAGCGATTGATTATGCAGATGAGCGTGCTCGAGCGATTTGTAATGCCATGTGGGAAGCGGACGATGAAATTTTCGTAGCGTTCATTCAGGAACTCTTCTTGATTGATACAGAAGGCAATATTAAGGATGAACTCGCCGCCGTTTTCGATGCTGTACAAGCCGACAGAGCCCAACGCGTCGAAGCACGTGATAAAGAAGCCGGCATTGATGTTACTGAGTCTGACCTCATAGAAAAAGTTGACTTAGAGTCGCTTACATTTGATGATGACGAGGACGAAGATGACGAAGACGAATAAGTTTTCTCTTGTGTCGGAGGCGACGCTTGACGGGAGGCTCTTCCTCGCACAAGCGTTGGCGCACGGAGATACGCTTGGTGGCATCCCTCGTGAGGAGGCGGATACGCTTTATCAGAACATTGCCGCCATTGCCCACAAACTCATTACAATGAAGACGAGAGACCTCTCGGATGAATCGGGACTGCGGACGCAGATTCAGACTGCGTTTACGCTCACCAGTCTTGGGTTGGAATACGGGAGCAAAGGCGATCTTGACAAAGCGGTTCGACTTCTTCGTAAAACCCGGGTCGTCAAATTTTTTCAAATCGGCAATACACTGGCAGAAAAATTGTTGGGTAGGGCGCGCCATCTTTTGGAAGACGGTGTGATTCTGCCTCCGAGCAGAGACGAGGAACGCGCCCTCGGCACCACCTATACAGACCTTGAAACAGAAGGTATCCAGATTTATACGCAAGCGGAACTTGAATTTCTAAAGGCGTTGCTGACCTACAGAACCACTATTCGGACGCTTCAGGTAACAATCAGAGATACAGATACCCCAAGATCACTGCTCCACTTGTCTGAAATCGACCTAATCGACCGCCAGTTGGCATGTATCGAGAATCGTTGCCATTACGTAAGAGCCTTGCCATTGGATAATCTGTTCATGCTGGATCCGCCGCTCAGCATCTTTCCGAATCCCATTGAACACCTCACACTCGGTTTGATAGTCAATCTTGTACTCTATCGACAAGCTGATTTTCAGTTAGACCCTGACACACGGGAAGATTTTCATAAGTTGGCTTATGAGGACGGTGAGATTCGATCATCGCTCCGAGAGCAGTTGCTCGACTGGATCACGCAGTATCTTGAACAGACACACCAACCCGAACCTGTGAAGGCGTATGCGGTCTCTTATTGGGATGATTGTCTCCGAATGGAGGGTCGACTGGTTTCATCTGAAGCGTCTTAGCGATCGGACAACGTTTTCTTTGCATCCGCGATTGCTCTGCGTGCGCGTGGGGTGCCAATATCGTTCAAAGCACGTTCCGCCATGCGACGAAGTTCAGGTTCGGGCGAATTGAGTGCTTCAATTAGCGGTTCAACTGCGGGGGTGCCTATTGTCCCCAAAGCACGCACGACAAGACGGCGGACGTTCCACACTGGATCTGTGAGTGCGTTAATGAGGGCAGGCAAAATCGTATCAAGCGGTGTGCCGATTTCACCTAAGGCATAAGCGGCATTCAATCGAATATCCGCTGATTCTGCTGTTAGGGCATCAATGAGATACGGCACGGCAGGTTCACCCAAATTTTGCAGGGCGACAGAGCCGACGACGCGGATATTTTCGTCGGGATCTGTGAGCACAGAAATAAGTGCCGGAACAACACGGGCAGCGGGGGTCTTGATTTCGCTGAGCGTCCAGGCAGACATCTCACGAATCTGCGGATTTTCATCGGATAGCCCGTGGATGAGTGCGTTGATTGCCTCCGGTCCCATTTTGACTAAGGCTTTGGCGGCTTTGGTGCGACGTGCTGCTTCTGTGTCACCGAGTTGATCAACAAGCGTTTTTGCCTGTTGTTCCTGCGACTGACATGCTACCAGACACAAAAGAATGAGGATTAAAAGAAAGTACTTCATAGGTTGTGACTATAGCAGCGTTTTCGGCTTTTTGCAAGTTGTTACGTTTGAAAGTTGGAAACCTCGTCGGTGAATGGACGTTACACTATATCACTAAAGGAGAAACACGGGGTTCGCCGCGGTGCGAAAACCGTCAATAAAAAGATGAAATTAGAGACAGCGACATTTGGTGCAGGTTGTTTTTGGTGTGTTGAGGCAGTCTTTCTGCAATTGGAAGGCGTTCACGAGGTCGTCTCTGGATACACCGGTGGCACGACTGTTAACCCGACATATCAAGCAGTGTGTATGGGAATGACGGGGCACGCTGAAGTGATTCAGCTTCAGTTTGATCCAGCCGTTATTTCATACCAAGAACTGTTGGAAGTTTTCTGGCACACGCATGATGCGACGACCTTAAATCGGCAGGGTGGTGATGTCGGCACCCAATACCGTTCCGCGATTTACTATCACACGGAAGCACAAAAACAAACCGCGGAACAATCTAAAGCCGAGATGGATGCCTCCGATATGTGGGATAACTCGATTGTGACAGAAATTACGCCAGCTGATGTCTTTTATCCCGCTGAAGACTACCACCAAAACTATTTTCAATTGAATCCAAATCAGGCGTACTGTCAATTTATAATTCATCCAAAAATGCGAAAATTCACAAAAGATTTTAAGGATAAACTTAAAAATGATTAATAGACACATTTTGAAGTCAGGAACAGCCGCTGGCTCTCGGGAGTCAGCAGTCGACAAAGAGAACTTTAAAAGCCGAAAGTTGAAAACTATTTTTGGTGTGCTTATCTGTTTTTTCAGTGTTGGCATCACGATTGCCCAAGAGACATCATCAATCGCCGTACCGGTTATAACAGCGAGACGCGGGACGATTGTTTCGACAACGCAGTACGCTGGACATTTAGAACCGCAGGCAGAGGTAAGTATATTTGCCAATGTTTCGGGGAAGATTGTTAGTCTGAATGCGACTGTTGGGCAAAGTGTGGCGAAAGGCGATGTCATCGCTGAAATCAATTCGAGTGAAGTCACACTTGCGGTGATACGGGCAGAGTCAACATTGAGCAGTGCGCAATCCCAACTCACATTGAAGGAGGCGAACGCCCAGGCAGGTATCGAATCTCAGTTAGCAGTTGCAGAGGAGAAGTTGATGACAGCACAGTCGCAACTTGTCGAGACGAGATCACTCGCTGAAATACGCGTCCGTAACCAACTGATACAGGCGGAATCGGGGCACAAAGCGGCCAAAGAGACAATTGAAAAATCGAAAACAAATGCTGAACAAGCACTGGAACGCGCAAAAGTGGAGCGGGATGACGCGAAAGCGGATTACGATCGAAACAAATCGCTTCATGAAAAACAACTCATCAGTGATAGCAATTTTGAATCGGTAGAAAAGCGGTTGAAATTGGCAGAAATCCGTTTAGAAGAGGCGCAGGGCACAGCATCAAAGTTTGCGGAAGGTTCAACACATCCTTCCATAGAGAAAGCGAAAGCAGAACTCGCTGTTGCGCAGAAACTGGTGGAAATCCGCAGCTGGGAGCGCGAGATCGCTCTCGCAGAATCAAAGGTCACACAGGCACAAGCAGACCGCGACTCGGCGCAGAAACTGGTGGACGCAAAATCATGGGAACAAGAGATTGCGATTGCGAGGTCGGCGGTGAGTCAAGCCGAAGAACAACTCAAAGTTGCGCGGGAACAGATGGATGAGGCAACTATTAAGTCCCCGATTGATGGCACTATTTTAACGCGTCATTTAAGTGTAGGAGACCACGCCCGACCCGCTACATCGCCTACCGGAAAACCTGTATTTACAGTAATCGGCGTTGACACCCTCAAAGCAATTTGGAGTATGCCTGTTGCAGATGCTCGCCGCATTCATAGCGGCGAACTCGCCCTGATTTCCACGAACGCCGGTATTCGGAATATTGTCGGCACAATTGATTTTATCAGTCCGACAGTTAACCGTGAAAATAACACAGTGCTTGTCCACGCCAACGTGCCAAATTCTATGGGAACACTCTCTCACAACGGCGGTTTGAGGCCGGGCGGTGCGATCACGGTTTCCATCAAAACAGGTGAACGGAAAAATGTCCAATTGGTCCCTTTGCACTCGGTTTTACACATTCAGAACGGCAGCGGGACTCTCTTTAAGGTTGAAGAGAATGTAGCACGCCGAGAACAGGTGAGCGTTGGTGCTGTTTACGGTGGGGAGATAGAGGTTACCTCAAGACTTTTGAACGGAACACTAATAATTGTTGGTGAACAACACCGATTACAGGACGGAACGCCGGTGTCCATTGTGCGGGATTAGAATCGATCCTAACCCGTAAAAAGTGTGTAATGACTTGGGAATGGTTTATTCTCAGGCCAGTACTCCTTGAACTTTCTCGGGTCTACGTCGAGTGCCTCAATGGCTTCCTTAGGGCTCTTGTATAGGTATGGTGCCCGGCGATAAATATTCCTTTCAATTTGCGAAAGGGTCATGCCGCCAAAATAGATACAACCATGAGCTTCAGTCAAACGCGCACGATCTCCAGTCAAACGCTTAGATAAAATCTTCAAAGCGAGATGGACAACCCGTATTTTCGCACCGGGACTTTTATCCCGCCATTCTATACGCGGGAAAAACTCCAAAACAAAGGAAATGACTGACTTTGTGAGAAGTCTTCTGATATCCTCACCCCGAAATCGTTCGAGTTCACGTGAAGGCTCTATAGTAGTTTGAAGTGCATTTTTCCTATCATCTCTGTCTTTTTCGGTCCAATATGATAGCCACTCCTCCAGCTGCTGTACAGGAATATCCAACACTCCCGCAGCCTTTTCTTTATCACCCTCATACTCCTTTTCGTTGACAATATACGAGAGCCGCTTCTCCAGCTCCTTCACAGTCATATCCAATTCTTTCGCAGCCTTTTCTCTGTCACCACCATGTGCCTTTACGATCTCCTGCAGAACTGCTGTGACGCTACCTCTGAGTGTTCTTCCTTTTATGCTGATAGGTTCGGCTTCGGAACCCATCCTATGCCGATTTGATAATTGAGAAAGAGCGTCGTCAACCACCGCCTTAATGCGTTCCGATAAATCAGGAAGCGTGAACCAAGTCGTGTTCCATTCGACCCTCCAATCATCAATTTTGCGTTTGGCCTTATCGGCACGGTCGCGCCCATAATTAGAAAACTCTACCCACCACCTGGCGATTTGGTTGTCAGTGACATCTGACCTCGCATCAGAGATAAACTGACAAAATACTACGACCGGCAAATTAAAAAGGTTTTCATATACCGGTGCCACCAGCGTTTCCGAAGGTGTATTTCCGACATCTTCCTCGGAACCTCCATCGTCTCTATATTTCTGAATTTCTGGTGGGAGGTCGTCCAGTAAAATCACCTCGCCTCGGGAATTGGTTGTCGCGCTTTTGAGGCAGTTGTCTAACTCTCGGACGTTGCCGGGCCAATTATACTCTTGGAACAATTTCAGCACTTCTTCAGAAACACCGTATATTGGCTTATCATTTTCTTCCTCAATACGCTGCAGAAAGTACGCCACAAGTAATGGAATATCCTCTTTCCGTTCTCGCAACGGCGGCAGGGAGATTTTATAGCCGCAGAGACGATGAAACAGATCCATTCGAAATTCCTCACGCTCCACCATTTTCTCCAATTTCCGATTGGTAGCAGTGATGATCCGCACATCCACCGTATGCTCCTCAATTCCACCCACTCGCCTGATCTTTCTTGTTTGCAGCACATTCAGGAGTTTACTTTGGAGTCTTAGTGCCATATTGCCGATTTCATCAAGAAAAAGGGTGCCCCCATCAGCTACCTCGAATAGCCCAGGTTTCCTCTCTCTCGCATCCGCGAACGCCCCCGGTTCATGACCAAACAACTCATTTTCAAGGAGTTCACTGGGTATCCCACCACAATCAATTGCGATAAACGGTTCATCTGCACGCTCGCTTTCTTCGTGAATTAAGCGCGCAACCAATCCCTTTCCTGTGCCTGTTTCACCTTCAATCAGGACTGAAACTTCATAGCGGGCTACACGTCCAATTAATTTGTTTAGTTCAAACATGTCTTTATGCTCTCCAACGAGCGGATGCGGGTCCTTAGGACTTTTTTCATTTTCATCAGAGTCGTCATCAGAAATGGGAGGGCGGATAGATAACCGTTTAAGCGCCCCGTCAAGCACCTTACGGATATGTTCTATATCGGTGTCTGTAGACAGAACATCCAATGCTCCCAGAGGCATTGCCTTTCTCGCTGTTTGTACCCCCGCTCCGATTATAATTACGATTACCGTAGGGTGGTCTTTCTTAATTCGCGCCAACGCCTTCAAACCTGCTTCCGCTGACGATTCTACATTGAGCAAGACAACTATCCGATCCTCACATTTTTTAATCTTTCCCAAGCCTTTACGAACGGTGTTAACGATGATAGGGGAATAGTCGTTATCCGTCAGGAAACTCTTCAATTCGCCAAAACTTTGATTATCATCAATGATTAATACTTTTTCTTCCATTACTTTGTCTCCTATGTTCACCATAATATGTTGTCAACTTAAGATTTCACGGTATGATAGCACGAGATTCAGTTGTTTTTCCTATCTGTAATGAAGATTCCTTGGACAGAGACAGATAGCATCTCTACAGCATAAGAGCTCGAGACCCATATCTGGAGGTGGACGTTTTGATAAAATAGACATTATAATAATAATAATTTAATCGCAGGTGGTGGATACCGCCAAGGCCGGAACAGTCTATTCGTTTCTAATAAACTGATCGCGAGGCAGTTGAATGCACTATTAAGTTATAATAAGCCAATTTTGATAATTATTCAAATTAAATAATAAAATCTATATCTAACGATAAATTATTATGATATCTTACATCCAACTTTCTCTACAAAACCTGTGCTGATTTTTACAGAACCTGTGCCGATTTTTACAAAACCTATGCTGGAATCTCCGTTTTCGCGCCTAATATTGACGAAATTCGCTTGGCATAGATCTTGCTATTATTTGTGCGAGAGTTCGGTAACAAAATGCAAACAGCATGCCGAAAGTGCACAGGAAATATTCATCAACCACTAAAATTTGTTCGGTGGCGACTGCGGTTCACACAAAAATTGGGCTAACAAAAAAAAATGTTGTATTTATTTTAATTTCTGCTATAATATGTTTTGGCATCCGTAAAATCCTTCATAGGTGGTTCGGCGAGAGGGTCAGTCTCCCGAACCGCGGCACTGCCAAGCGTAGATTGCCAGTGCGTGTTTAAGTCTATCATACATCCTAACTGATGTATATGGTATTCTAAGCAGCATCGTAATTTTACTTGATTTTTTTCGGAAGATTTTGTATCATTACGAATGGACGTTGGAGACGGATTGCCAGGGTAGATCCCTCTACCCCCGTCTCCACCCAACTGGCAATTGGGTATGCGTCTGAAAATACAACGTCCAAATACCACAATTTTTTTGTTTCACTGATGGTGGTGTATCTATACTTTACAGCCACTTGCTGTTTCTGTTTTGTTGGCGATGCCCTCGACATCAGCACCTGAAAGGTTCAGGAATTACGCAAACGCCTTTGTCAGCGAGGTCTCAAATTTCGTCAGCAGCGTGTAATATGTAGGAATTCATGAAAAGTGCGTAAGCCCTGATTCCAGAAAAATGTCAATGAATGCTGTTTGCAAAACCTCTGCTGTTTCTTGCAAGACTTGTGCTGGAATTGGCATTTTCGCGCCGAATACTTGGCATGTATCTTGCTGATTATTTATGTTCAACGATCTTGGACATCAATCACTACCTTAGGAGATTAGATTAGTTTTCGAGTGAGCGCGGGTTACGACATCTGGATAAGTCTGCAGAAAACAAAAACGTTTCAAGTCTTGTGGAGATACTCTAAACCCCCGTATCAAATCAATTTTCAAGGAGAATTTACGATGAAAAAATTAAAAACACTCTTGGTATTACTGACGCTCTTAACTCTATTCACCTTAAACGGCTTCGCACAAGATATACCGGTAGTTACGCTTACGTCTCCGGGAAGTAGTACCGATGTCATTTTCAGTCCGGATGGACAGACGATTGCGAGCGTCAGGGACAGGTTTGGAATCCAGTTCTGGGATACGATGACAGCGAGCCTTCGCCAGACCTTCATAGCTGAGCGGATCAATAGTATTGCGTTTTCTCCCGATGGTGCGTTGCTTGCCATTGTGAATCGGTTGGGTTACGCCGTGTGGGTCTGGGAGGTCAACACTGAATCCGTTCGCGCCTTCGAGGGGCATACGTCTTATGTCCAAAGTGTTGCCTTTTCGCCGGATGGCAAGACCCTTGCCAGTGGAAGTTGGGATAGAACGGTCCGGCTCTGGAATACGGAAACAGGCAGATTCGAGCAAATACTTATAGATCATACGGGTGAGGTCAATAGTATTGCGTTTTCTCCCAATGGCGTGTTGCTTGCCAGTGGTGGCAAGGATCAAACGCTCCGACTCTGGGATGTCAAGACTGGTGAAGTTATCCGCAGGCTCGAAGGACATGCGCGCAGCGTCAATCATGTCGCTTTTTCACCGGATAGCAAAATACTTGCCAGTAGCGGGGACGAAACCGTGCGCCTCTGGGATGTCGATACGGGTGAAGTTCTTCACAATATCAGAGCAAGTTATGCCACGAAGAGTAGAGTCGCGTTCTCTCCTGATGGCAAAACCCTTGCGAGTAAACGTGGTATACAACTCTCTCTCTATGATGTCAAGACAGGTTTTCTGAAGCAGACGCTCACGACAGGAGCGGGAGGCATCGCTTTTTCGCCGGATGGGGCGTTGCTTGCCAGTGGGGGTCAGGATGAAAAAACGATCTCTCACGGACCTGATGTCATCTGGTTGTGGGATACCCATACTTTGCAAGAAGTTCGCATCATCACGGGGCACCGGTCTGCTGTCCATAGTGTTGCGTTTTCTCCCGATGGACAGACGGTTGTGAGCGGGTCTGGACAGGGATGGGGGATTTTCTTTTGGGAGTCCCGAACCAAAAAATATCTGCGGAGTTTACCGGCAACAGGGGGTAAGCTCTTATTCTCCGCTGATGGCAAAATACTTGCCAGTAGTGGGAGTGGGAGGACAGATGCGCTGCGTTTGTGGGATGTCAATACAGACAAAGAGATAATAAGTTTCAGTGCGCATCTGATCGATAGTTTCGCCTTCTCCCCTGATGGTAAAATGCTCGCTGTTGGTGCGCGATCCGCCAGCTATGGTGCCGGAAGTATCTATTTGTTGCATGTTGCGACGGGTGCGATTGTTTTTACCCTTACCGGTCATCAATCAGGCGCGGTCGCAAGCGTTGCCTTCAGTCCTGATGGTAAAACCCTTGCCAGTGGCGGGTGGGACGCTACCCTCCGAGTGTGGAATGCCATGACAGGTGAAGACATTCGCACGCTCACGGGGCATACAAAATCGGTCGCAAGCGTTGCCTTCAGTCCTGATGGTAAAACCCTTGCCAGTGGGAGTTCAGGCTATAATTTGAGTTTAGCACCTTACCTACGGGATTTAGGTGATACGACGATTCTGCTCTGGGACGCTGCAACAGGTGCACACCAACGGACGCTTGCTGGACATACGGATTCAATAACAAGCGTTGCGTTCAGTCCTGATAGTAAAACCCTTATCAGTGGGAGTGCTGACGCAACCATAAGGTTTTGGGATGTTCCGACAGGTGCTGACAGATTCACCCTCACCGCGCATGTGGCTGCCGTTACGAGTATAGCACTCTCTGGTGATGGCAAAACCCTTGTCAGTGGGAGTACTGACACAGCCATAAAGTTCTGGGATGTATCCATGCTATTTGAAGGTGTTGAGGAGATACAGTCGTTGTTTGCGGATGTCAACAGTGATGGCGTTGTCAATATCCAAGATTTAGTGTTGGTCGCCTCAAGTTTCGGGCAGTCGGTTCCAGAAGAAGACAACCCAGCGGATGTTAATAAAGACGGTGTTGTCAATATTATAGACCTTGTTGAGGTTTCGGCGGCGATTGAAAGCAACCAAAACGCTGCGCCAAGAACATTTTCACAACTTCAAGAAGCTAATCTTACACAAGCAGAAGTGCAAAAGTGGCTGGTACAAGCACAACAACTTAATCTGACAGATCCAACAGCACAACGCGGTATCCGCTTTCTTGAGCAGCTCTTGTTAGCACTAACACCGAAAGAGACAGCACTCTTGCCGAACTATCCCAATCCGTTTAACCCGGAGACGTGGATACCGTATCAGTTGGCAGCGGATGCGAATGTGACGGTGACTATCTATGCTGCGGATGGAAAGTTGGTACGGACACTTGAATTGGGACATCAACCTGCGGGAAACTACCAGACAAAGCACCGAGCCGCGTACTGGAATGGACGCAACAAATTTGGTGAGCGTGTCGCAAGTGGCGTGTATTTCTATACACTCACAGCAGGTAATTTTACCTCAACGCGTAAGATGTTGATACGGAAGTAGACTTCCAAAAACAGTGAGGAACAATAAAAAAGAAGGATATTCCATCTTCGCTCCAGTGAAGCGATATATCCGCAAAAGGAGGACAAACAGATGAAAAATAAGATACTTATTTCAATTCTAAGTGTGCTATTGATTTTGCTTTTTTCACCGATTGTTTTCTCACAGGATACGGTTATGCGTATTGAGCCTTCTTCTCTGACACCGTCCGATGTAGGGGATATATTTTCTGTTGATATTGTCATTGAACATGGACAGAACGTTACTGGGTGCCAAGTTTGGCTAACGTACAATCCCACTGTGCTCAAATATGCTGATTTTGAAAAAGGCAGGTTCTTTCCGGATGATGCATTTTACGGAAAAATGCAGTTTGGCGAACTGCATTCCACCAAAACGCGCTTGCGTTTTCCTATTGTGACTTTTCCTCCAAGTCAACACAGCGGGGACGGCACCATCATTACATTGTACTTCGAGGTTCTTGATGTCACCACCTCATATCTTCTGAATTTAGTTGAGGGGGACCTTTCCAGCGGAACGGGGACACTTCTCTCTGATGTTGACAGGAACTTGTTACTTCCTCATGTAGATGACCATGGAAATACAAAAGCCAAGGCGACACGACTCTCCTTGGGTGTAGACGGGGCTCGCTTGGGTGCGATAAAGCCGAACAGTGATGTCGATTACTTTGAGGTGAAGATAAGCGGTCCGGGGGAGTTGCGCCTTTATACCTTCCTCGGGCGTGACGTAGTTATAGAACTCCAAGATAGCACAGGTTCCGTGCCTGCAAACGATGATATAGAGTACGGTCCAATAGAAGACTTGCGTCTTCGTCACAATGTGAATGCCGGGATTTATTACATCAAAGTCACAGGAACCACCGAAAACAGCACTGAAAATTATAGACTCCGCGCGAATTTTACGCCTGAATCCGATGACCACGGCAATACCTGGGCTGATGCGACACCACTTCCCCGAGACGGGTCCCTCCCCGGTGTGATAGAAATGGGCAATGATGCAGATTACTTTCGCGTAGAAGTCCCAAGTAGAGGGGAGTTGACTCTCTATACTACCGGGAACCTTGATACCTTTGGGCAACTCGAAAGAGCCACAGGTGATAAAACAAGGAATAACAATAGTGGCAGCGGCTTAAACTTTCGCATCCACCACGACGTAATTCCCCAGATTTATTACGTCAGAGTCACAGCATCATCTAACATGACTGGAAGTTATACCATTCACGCAAGTTTTACGCCTAAAGTAGAAGAACTACCAGACCTCACCGGTGACGGTAGCATAGATGAAAACGATTTCCTGATAGTTGTCGCGCAGTTTGGATTGAATAGTGCACCTGCAACAACGGGTGATACGATCGAGGATATTACAGACGCTACTGTCAAGGACATTTATAAAGATTATGAAGCCTCCGGTGTTATTAGTGATGTCTCCATTGCCGTTAAGACACACGCAGATCTTAACACCGATGGCACTGTCGATTTTGCGGATATTGAGTTAATAGCGAAGGAATTAGAGGATGCAGGGGTGTTTGCTGCGCCGAACATCGCCCGCCTCACACCAGACACAGTCAAACAGTGGATGATGGAAACCAAACAGGTGTGGGAGAGCGATCCCGCTTTTTTTGATGGTATTGCAGCACTGGAACAATTTCATACGCTCTTGCCTCCTATGGCGACAGCACTCCTATCAAATTACCCAAATCCGTTCAATCCAGAGACATGGATACCGTATCACTTAGCAAAACCGGCTGATGTTAGGTTGACAATCTATGACATTAACGGGCGTACGGTACGTACCTTGGACGTAGGATACCAGCCCGCGGGGCACTACCAAGACCGGACGCGTGCAGCATATTGGGATGGTAGGAACACTTACGGGGAACCTGTCGCAAGTGGTGTCTATTTCTATATGTTGTCTGCTGGTGATTTCACAACCACCCGGCGGATGCTAATTCGTAAGTAGTGCTCTCTTAGCGGATGGCACGTTGAGAAATCTGCACTTATCCTAACACTGTGATACTGTGGATAAACAGGATGTCTCCGCCACTACGCGGAGGGGATTTAGCAAAGGAAGGAAAAATTATGAAAAACGTATCTACATTAACAATCGGTTTTAGCATCATAGTTTTTACATTGCTGAGTGCAACTATAGACACTGCTAATCCTGATTCGGTCAGCACCCTTCGCCGCACAGATGACATCTCGCGTAGCAAAGCGGCGTTTGCAGTAGTTGGTGAAGAAATCGCCCGCGGTTTAAACCTGCACATACTTTCTGAATCGGACTATTGGAAACTGCGAGGTCCCGTGCTCTTAGACCCCCAAACGGATATCCACTTCCAACTCCGAGAACATTTCGATAGAATTGTCAACACTGTCGATTTTGGCGCATCGTTGGATGCTGGTTCTTCGAGCCAAAACTCGCCAATAAGCCGGGGTAATAAACCTGTACTCTATAAGAAAGCCTCGGAGATTATCCGTGATTTTATCGCACGAGGGTATATCTCTGTTATTATTGTGTCTCATGCGCCAATTGGGATGGGTGAAATGGCGGCAATTCGTGGGCTGCAGGGTGAGGTGCGCTATACATACGAAATTATTAACAGTGCATCCGTTTTCGTTCCCCTTAAAAATGTCGCTTCTTTGATAAAACTGCCGTTTATCACGGAAGTATGGCCGAATAGTAAAGGACATTTAGCACTAGCTGACAGTACCCCACAAATCGGAGCAGATAAGGTTCATAAACAGCCTGCTAATGGTGGACTTGGTGTTACCGGAAAGGGCGTCTTTGTTGGTGTTGTTGATACTGGTATATATAGAACACATTCCGAGTTTACAGGTAGACTTAGCCGGGGGAATGAAAGAGGATTGACCCACGCCCTCAGTGATCCAGATGAAATAACATATTGTGGAAATAATACAGAGTTGCATGGTACTTTTGTAGCAGGTATTATTGGTGCTGCAGACAATGGTAACAATATAACTGGGGTTGCTCCAGAAGTAGAATTCCTTGATGCTGCGTATGTTCTTTTGTTGCGTAGGGTCTTTGAAGGTGATTATGATGATGCAATGGATGCAATTAAATGGGCTGCTCATCCGCCTCGGTGGTATGCTCCAGATGCCGACGATAAAGCTGACGTTGTCAATCTAAGTTCCGGTTGGCCCCCTTGGATGTATGGACGGAAGGGGGAGGATCCAATGAGCAAGTTAATTAATGACCTCGTAGCTGACCATGGGAAAGTCTTTGTAACTTCCGCTGGGAATGGGGCATTGCGCCGCACAAGTGGTCCAATATGGGCCACAGGAGATAATGCAATACACAATTTTGATATTAAAAACCAAGACGCTGTTAGGGTTACCCTGATATGGGGCGACCACACTGAGGATTTAGACTTAGTGATTTGGGATTCTTCCAATGGCAAGAAGATCAGGGAATCGAGTAATCACGGCACATATTATGAGCAGCTAGATTTTGACACTAATCAGTCCCACAAATATACCGTTCAGGTGGTGGGGCACGACGTTTCAAGTCCTCAACAGTATGAAGTCTGGCTAACAGGAAAAAACGGTTGTGAAAAAAATCCTGAATTTGAATCACCTAATAGCGAAAAGACCGTCTTTGTCCCTGGATACAGCAGGAACGTTATCACCGTTGGTGCTGTGGATATGGATAAGAATAATAAGATAGCTGATTCTTCTAGTCAAGGTTCTGACACGGATTTAATTAAACCGGAAGTGGTAGCTCCTGGTGTGGATATTACGTCGCCAGTAGCACCCGGTGGGTATGCCACCAGGAGCGGCACGAGCGCGGCCGCCCCTCATGTCGCTGGCGTTGCAGCGTTAATTCTTGATGCTGTTGGGAAAAATAAGGCTGGGAAATGGAATTTCAGTCCGGACGAGGTCAAATCAGCGATAGTACGTGGGGCAGAAGATATTACGAACAAACTACCTAATAACACTTTTGGCGCAGGGCTCGTGAAAGCGGATAACATAATCTTCGGCGGCACGGTGAATCCTGGAAAGAAGCTATGTTTTAAAATTACGCTCCGCCTGGTCAAATATTGGTATAACAATTTTTACTTAAATGCTGAAAACGATTATCCGCGGGATGTCTCTGTTGCTTTCGCTGTTGCTATTTCGTGGGAGGACAATAGCAGGGATTTAGACTTGGAGTTTTTAGATCAAAACGGCAATCCCGTTGGTCCTCTCGTCGCTCATGATCAGGAATCGAATTACGAAAAAATCAGTGCCCGACTCCCTATGGCTTTCAACCCTGGGGACTTCTTTTATCTTAATGTTATCCATAACAACCCGGCAGGTAAGTCTATCCGTTTTACCGGGGCTTCAACACATCCAATCAAGCGTGTGGAATTAGATGTTAACTGTGATGGTGTTGTCAACCTTAAAGATCTTGTGGAAGTCGCCAAGAAATTCAAAGCAGTTGGTGTAAATATAGAGGATATTAACGGCGATGGTATCGTAGACCTAGATGATATGAAAATTATCGCGAAGAAAATGGCCGGTGCCCCCGCTGCACCAACTGGCTCCCAAGTCGCGATAGAGACAATTCAGCAATGGTTAGCGGAAGCTAAGCAGACGGGGAACACTGACCCTGACTTTCTCCGGGGCATCGCGATGTTAGAGCAGCTCGTTGCTCTCTTGACCCCTATGGAGACAGCACTGCTTGCGAACTATCCAAACCCGTTCAATCCGGAAACGTGGATACCTTATCAGTTAGCAACCACCGCCGATGTCACACTGACGATCTATGACATCCAAGGGCGCGTGGTGCGTGCTTTGGATTTAGGACATCAGCGTGCAGGGACGTACCACGCGCGGAGCCGTGCCGCGTATTGGGATGGTAGAAACGCAGTCGGTGAACCCGTTGCAAGTGGTGTCTATTTCTATACGCTCAAAGCAGGCGACTTTTCTGCAACGCGGAAACTCCTCATCCGGAAGTAGATATGAGTTGCGAATCGCGACAAATTCGAGATCAGAGTTTCCTCTTACAAAGGAGGTAGAATTTTATGAAAATGAAAAGATTTTTTACAGTTCCTTTCAGTGTGTTACTGATGGCAACACTTTCTATGTCTGCTTTTGCGCAGCAGAACTTGCCGGAGGGTGCGATTGCGCGTCTGGGTAAAGGCGACATGCGTGATATAGCGTATTCTCCAGATGGGGAGCTTCTTGCGATGGCTGTGCTTGCCGATATTTTGCTCTATGATACGCGAAACGGTCAAGAGGTCGCGCGTCTCACGGGACACACCGGTGTGGTCACTGATCTTTCCTTTAGTCGGGATGGTCAGACGTTGGCAACTGTGCGTCGGGCAGGGAGGACGGTGCGGCTGTGGGATGTTGCGACGGGCACGCTCCGACATACCCTTAGCAGAGCCAGTGCTCCTATTTCCTTTAGTCCGGATAGTAAGACCTTGGCAGCAGAATCAGGTGGCGGGGTTCGTCTGTGGGATGTTACGACGGGCGAGCCCCTACAGAAGACATTTCTTCCAGAACGTTCTGCCCGTGATAATGTTTGCTTTAGTGGGGATGGTCAGACGTTGTTAGTTGATACCTGGTCGTATGTTCGCTTATACGATGTTGCGACGGGCAGGCTCCGCCACATATTTCATCCGCCGTATTCTCTCTATGCACCGCCGGTGTGTAGTCCGGATGGTCAGACTTTCATAACTACTGGCAATGGGAAGGTGGATGTATGGGATATTGCGACGGGCGCACTCCGAAATACCTTTGGACCCGCTGATGTCAAAAGTGTCTCGTTTAGTCCGGATAGTCAGACGTTGGCAAGTGGGAGTCGGCACGGGACGGTTCATCTATGGGATGTTGCGACGGGCACGCTCCGAAATACCTTTGGACACACCTCTGATGTTAATAGTGTCTCGTTTAGTCGGGATAGTCAGACGTTGGCAAGTGGGAGCGATGACGGGACAGTGCGGCTGTGGGATGTTGCGGCGGGCACGCTCCTACGGACACTTCAACACCCCCATTTTGTCCATAGTGTTCTCTTGAGTCCGGATGGTCAGACCTTGGTAAGTACGAGTTACGGCTGGGGGGACGAGACGGTGCGTCTATGGGATGTTGCGACGGGCACGCTTCGACATACCTTTGAAGGATACACCTATAATGTCAATAGTGTTTCCTTTAGTCGGGATGGTCAGACGTTGGTAAGCGCGAGTGATGGCGCGGTTCATCTATGGGATGTTGCGACTCGCACGCGCCGAGACATATTTCAACATAGGAGCAAGTGGGGCCAGTTTCAAGGCAAAGTTAGTGCTTTCTTGAGTCGGGATGGTCAGACGTTGGTAAGCGCGAGTCGGAACGGGACGGTTCATCTATGGGATGTTGCGACGGGCATACCCCAACGGACACTTACACTTGAAAGCCCTGATGATTCCTTTTACGGCTATTTCAAAAGTTTCTCGCTTAGTCCGGATGGTCAGATTTTGGCAAGTGGGAGTTCGGACGAGACGGTGCGGCTGTGGGATGTTGCGACGGGCACGCTCCGAAATACCTTTGAAGGACACGTCTCTGATGTCAATAGTGTTTCCTTTTCTCCGGATGGTCAGATTTTGGCAAGTGGGAGTTCGGACGAAACGGTGCGGCTGTGGGATGTTGCGACGGGCACGCTCCTACGGACACTTCCAATCGGCACCACGGTCAATAGTGTCTCGTTTTCTCCCGATGGTAAGACATTGGCAAATGGGTATAATTTGACTTGGAAGGAACAGATTCATTTATGGGACGTTGCGACGGGCACGTTCCTACGGACACTTGAGGTCCGTCGTTCCAGTTATAGTTTTGTAGCCGTTCACAGTGTTTCCTTTTCTCCGGATGGTCAGATTTTGGCAAGTGGGAGTTCGGACGAGACGGTGCGGCTGTGGGATGTTGCGACGGGCACGCTCCGAAATACCTTTGAAGGACACGTCTCTGGTGTCAATAGTGTTTCCTTTTCTCCGGATGGTCAGACAGTGGCAAGTGCGAGTATTGACGGGCAAATCCTTCTCTGGAGGGTCGGACGGTGGGAAGAAGAACCCGCGAATGCCCCTACGTCTTTCCAAGTCTCTCTACTTCCAGAAGAAACAGCTCTTTTGGCGAACTACCCGAACCCGTTCAACCCAGAGACGTGGCTACCGTATCAGTTGGCGGCACCTGCCGATGTTGCCCTGACGATCTATGACATTCAGGGACGCGTGGTGCGGGATTTGGATTTAGGGCATCAACGCGCAGGAAGGTATCACACTCGGAGCCGTGCCGCGTATTGGGACGGTAAAAACGCTGTGGGTGAACCTGTGGCGAGTGGTGTTTATTTCTATACGCTCAAAGCAGGCGATTTTGCCGCAACGCGGAAGATGTTGATACAGAAATAGTATCAAATGACCTTATGATAACTCGGATGCTGATGTTTATTAGCTTTCCATACTCGTTAGGTTAACTCATGTGTCATTTGATACAACTATAAGTGATTGGATTGTATTTTCTCAAAAGGAGGATTCTGATGAAAAAAGCAGTGTTTTCTATTTTTTCGGTGCTACTGCTGCTACTGGTGTTTTCTTCACAGGAGACGCAGGCACAGAAAGTGTTGGATACCCACTTTTTGGGCCCAAGTTATATAGTCGAAAGCGTGGCGTTCTCTCCCGATGGCAAGACGCTCGCCAGTGGGTGCGGGGATGGCACGATCTGGTTATGGGATACGAAAACCGGCGCATACCTCGACGTTTGGCAGAGGTCTTCTGATGCCGTCCATAGCGTGGCGTTCTCTCCCAATGGTAAGCTACTCGCCAGTGGGTGCGGGGACGGCACCATCGACCTATGGGACGTAAAGACGGGCGACATCCTGCGATCTCTGTCAAGGCGTGAGTCTGATGTCTTTAGTGTGGCGTTTTCGCCCGATGGACAGGTGATAGCAGGCGGTTGTCGGGATGGCACTATCGACCTATGGGACGTAAAGACGGGCGACATCCAGCAAATCCTCACGGGGCAGCATGTGTACCCTGTTCGGAGCGTCGCGTTTTCGCCCGATGGCAAGATGCTGGCAAGTACATCCTCCTCAAGAACAGACTTTACCTACTCATATGGTAGGACGCTTTCGTGGGACCCGAAAACGGGGGTCCTTCTGAACACTTACGGTGGTTCGTCTCTGGGTGTCGCGTTTTGGTCGGATGGAAAGGTGCTGGTGCTGGCTACGCTGAGAGGCCCCTATGACGCAACGACCGGCGAACGCCTGGATGCCTGGCCACTTGCCTGGCCACTTGGTGGCAGCAACATCACAACGTCAGGTGGTGGCAGTAGCCTCGCGTTTTCACCCGATGGCAAGACGATGGTAGTAAGAGAGTCGTACAGAAGAATCGGTGTATTCACGGACGACATCGCGCACGCCCTTACACCTGAATGGGGTGTCGGTTCTTTTCTGAGTTTCGCGTTTTCACCCGATGGCAAGACGCTGGCGATTGGTGGGGGAGGTAATAGACGTAACGGGAAGATCCACTTATTTGACGCAAACACGGGTGAGTTCCAGCAATCCATTGAAGGACATACGCGAACCATTGAGCAACTCGTGTTTTCGCCCGATGGCAAGAAACTCATCAGTAGCGGCGGGGTTAATGACTGGACAATCCGCGTCTGGGACGCACAGACGGGCGCACACCTGAAATTACTCTATCCGTTTGCGGGCGGCTATAAATTGGCACTTTCACCCGATGGACAGAGGCTCGCAAGCCTATGGCGTCGGTCTCAGTCCATCAATGTATTTGACGCAAACACGGGTGAACCACTCTATGAACTTTGGGGGCATGGGGGTGATGTCAGGAGCATCGCGTTCGCGCCGGCGGGTCAGACGCTGGCAAGCGCAAGCCGCGACGAGACGATCCGGTTCTGGGACGCACAGACAGGGGCACACACAAACACGCTCGCCGGACATACAAGTTCCGTCGAGAGCCTCGCCTTTTCACCCGATGGTCAGACGCTGGTGAGTGGCGATGCCGACGGTACGATCCGTTTGTGGAATGCAACGACGGGTGCAAGGTTGGGAACCCTCACCGAGGAGACAGCAGGTTTCCACAACCTTGTGTATAGTCCCGATGGACAGGTGCTCGCGAGTGCGAGGGATGACGACACCATCCAATTATTAAACCCCACGACAGGTGAAGACAAAAACACGCTTTCGGGACATGAGGGGCACATCTATAGCATCGCATTTTCACCCGATAGCAAAGTGCTGGCGAGTGCAAGTGCCGACGCGACGATCGGCGTATGGGATGTCGAGACAGGCACACGGCTGCAGACACTCCAGCAGGGGGGTAGCGTCTTTCAGAGCATCGCCTTTTCACCCGATGGCAAGACACTCGCCAGTGGGACCTACGGATCCATCGCTTTATGGGCGTTACCAGAGATACTTAAACAGATACAGCGCGGTCCTAAAGATGTCAACAGCGATGGCATCGTGAACATCTTGGATTTGGTCTTCGTCGCCTCACGTTTCGGGCAGATCGCTGCTGAAGAAGATATGCCAGCAGATGTCAACGGCGATGGCATCGTGAACATCCTTGACCTTGTAAGGGTCGCAGGGGCTTTTGATGTCGGGGGTGCCGCACCATCTCTACATCCACAGGCACGCACACACCTCACGGCAGGGAACGTGCAACAGTGGCTCCTTGAGGCAGCGCAACTCCCGCTCACAGATCCGATCTCACAAAGAGGGATTCGCACCCTTTACGCACTCCTAACAGCCTTGACACCCAAAGAAACCGCACTTTTGGCAAACTATCCCAATCCATTCAATCCAGAGACCTGGATCCCTTATCAGCTCACTATATCTGCGGATGTGACACTGACAATCCACGACATTCAAGGGCGCGTGGTGCGGACCTTGGACTTAGGACATCAGCGTGCAGGTACGTACCACACGCAGAACCGCGCGGCATATTGGGATGGCAAAAATACAGTCGGTGAACCTGTCGCAAGCGGTGTCTATTTTTATACGCTCACAGCAGGCGAATTTACTGCCACGCGGAAACTCCTGATACGGAAGTAGCACTTTCAGAGAAACGGAAGATGGGAAGGTAACACGCTACTCATCTTCTATACAAACAACTTGATTGCACCTCACAATCAAAAACCACCTAAAAAGGTGCGATGAACTGTGCAACTACGAACAATCCGATAAGTTTAGATTGGACAATTACGCATAGCGTAAAATGGACACCCGAATCTGCTCCCACTTCCGTTTAGAGCGATGGGTTGAGACCCGCCTTTTAAAGAGTGCCTCCTCCCTAAAACCAGCTTCCGAGATTATTCTTTCCAAATTCGTAATTGCTTTCGGACCAGAGGCATCAGCATAACCCAATAAAATCGTGCCGTCAGGTTTCAGGAAACCTGAGACCTGCGCAAAAAAGCGTTTCAGCGTTTCCTGTTTTTCATCGTGGATAGCGAGTTCTGCGCGATTGCGCACGCGGGCAACAACCCACGGTGCATTAAAGATAATCACATCAAATTGGTGGGACAGAAACGAATCAAATAGGTCACCGGCGGGCATGACGCGGACAGCGTCTGAATCTGGAAGGAGTCGTTGAAGGTTTAGTTTTGTTGTCGCAATGGCTTCAGGGAGTAGGTCGGACGCATACAATTCAACCCCTTCACCCAATTCCTGCTGCGCCAATAAGGTCAAACATCCACTGCCACACCCGATGTCGGCAACCGTGGCGGGATTCGAGTGACGGACGAACTGGAGTGCCTCTTGGAAGCACTCAATCGTTTCCTGCGAGCGCGGCGCGAGGACGTTCTCGGAAGCGAAAAAGGAGGCACCGAGCGCACGGACCGGATAGGTTTCTGCCAATGCTTGTTGAATTTGTTGAATCTTTGTTACGGGTAGGAGAAAGGGTTTTCCTTGATTCGCTCCGGCTGGTTCTCCAGCGAGTTCCAATAGATAGGGTAGGTCTGGCGCAGGTTCAACCTGTAAGATTCCGTCCGCATCTGCCCAACAGACGAGTTTCGCTAAGGCTTCTTTCAGGGCATGATTTGCGGATCTCCGATGCGAATCTCTCTGATCCTGTCGTTTCGCGTTACGGTTAGTGTGCTGGATTAAATCCTGTTTGTGGCGTTGGATATAGTCCATCACTTTTGTAATCTGTTCCCACTCTCCCTCCACAACGGCAACGCCACCGTGTCGGATATGCGTGAAGATCCGGTTGAGATGTCTTAATTCTTGGTGAGCGAACAGTTTAACACGCGGGCGAGCGAAAACGGCATCCCGGCATTCGGCAGGGACATAGAGTTCACCGATGTTAGTAACCGAATAGAAAAGATTGGAAGACTGGAAGATTGGAAGATTGGGGGAAGCGGCTTCTCCTTCATCTTTCGTTGCTTCCGCCCCATCAACCCTTCTCTGCTTCCAACGCCTGCTGCCTTCCATCTTCCACCCTTCCTACAAGCATTACCGAACTGTTTAACGAATCGCTACGACCTGACCCGTTCTAACAGATTCCGCCTCTTTATAGCAGAGGAGCAGTGCGTCTCTCGCCCCAACACCAGAGAGTGCCGTCGGTTCGCTTTCCCAATCGATGGCATCAATGGCGTATTGAAGTTCACCCACAAAGGCATCAATCGGATCGACATCCCCTAAATCAACTTGCTCGACCTCACCTTCGTCGTTCAAAAGTGTCAGCGGTACGGCGGTAGATGCCTCACCTGCCAATGTTGAGAAGTCATAGAGGAGCGTGGCTTTTTCAAGGTAAATCTCAAACCCGTGTGAGAACGCGCGTCCGCGTTGCGAGATACCTCCAGAAGAACAACTGACAGCGATCTCCTTATCGTTGTAAATGTATTGGGTTGTCAGGTAGTCCACATAGTTCTCACCAGCGAGTTTGCCTTGTGAGAATACGGCATCGGGGACACCACAGAGGAGTTGAATGAAATGGGTGTCGTGAATGTGTAAGTCGATGCCGGGGCCGCCACTCTTTTCAATATCGGCGACTTCCCGCGACCAACTCGGTCTGGAAATAATGCGTTTAAAATGCGCCCCCAGGAGTTCACCGTATTTTCCCTCTTCAACGATCCGTTTCGCATACGCGTACTCGGCGAAGAAGGGTAGTACATGCGCTACCATCAGGAAACAAGGACTTTCAAGTGCTTCCTTCCGCTCCTCACCTATTTTTTCTGCGAGTTCAACGAGCTCGTTGGCATCGTCCATGGAGATAGAGATCGGTTTTTCGACGAGGGTGTGTTTTCTGGCTTCAAGGGATGCCATACTCACCGGTTTGTGCAGGTGTGTCGGCAAGCAGATATCAACAAGATCAACCTCTTCGTCGGCGAGGAGGTCATCAATTTCACTATATGTTCGGACGTTTGAGAGATCTTCCATACCGCCTCGGGGTCCAAAATTACCTTGGATGCCGGTCCAATCCCCGGCAAGTTTCTTTGGATCTCGTGTGCAGATAGCAACCACTTCGGCACCCGTAATGCGCTGAACAGCGTAGTAGTGAATCATACCCATAAATCCGATGCCGACAATTCCGATTTTTGTCATTTTTTCTACCCTCGTCTTATAGAAGAGGACTTACGCAATTTTCTATGAATCGCCACATATTACGTGCAGCTGGCGAGGTTGCAAACCTCGCCAGCGAAGGGTCTGCGTAGTCCTATAGAAGAAAGCACAGGTGCCAACCTTTTCAAGAACGATACCTGTGCCGTTAGAGATTTGTGCGAGATCGCGAACGTAAAACTAAGACGCATCGTGCTTTAGTAGCACAATTTAGCGCGTGAACGTTCTTGATTTGATACTGCCCCAGGTCGTTGTTGCTTTATCACGAGGTGAAACTGCGAGGAAACCCTCGTTCATTATCTCGTTGATTTCATCTTCGCTGAGTGCCCGTCGCCAGACTGCAGCCTCGTCAATGGAACCGTTCTCGAAGGTATACCGGGCGCGGTCCTTGGAACATCCGATCCGTAAGTCCTGATCGTTGGTTCCCTTGAAGTCAAACTTTTGGTCTTGTTCAGCAGCAACTTCGCCATCAACATAGACTTTCATGGTTGAGCCGTCGTACGTCCCAACGACGTGTTGCCATTTCTTGACCTCCAGTGCATGCGGCTTGTTGAGGGTAGGTCTACTGTTGCCGGTCCCCAAGAACATATTAAAATTCTTACCGCCGCCGAAGGCACCGATACCGTAGGAGGAATGCTCTCCTCCGTTATGGCAGTTTTTGTCGAACCACTGTGCATCAGTTGCCCAAGCGTCCTGATTGATCCAAGCCGCCATGGTGATTTCACCCGTGATTTTCAGTTCATCGGCGGCTGGCACATTCACACAATCCGGACCCTCTTTCGTAATGCGAATCGCATCCCCATACTTGCCTTTTACAATTTCGGTATTGGCGACGATGTTCGCGTCAAGTCCGTTGCCGGAATCGTCAACAATCGTCTTCCCCTTGACATTGTCAAATGTGAAGTAAACGACGAGTCCTTCAGCGAGATCTGCTGTTGCGTACCCTGCCGAGATGAGCATCAGCGTGATAAGCACAGCATAACTAAATAGCTGTTTCATTTCGGTTTCCCTCCTGTGGGATCCTCTTACATTGAAAACAGAAGCTTTGTTTACGTGCGAAGTAATTAGAGTGTATCACAAAACTGAGTCGGGGGCAATATATTTTTCTTTTACTATGCGAATGGATATGATTTCTATGCTACCGTTTCCGTTATGGCTGAAGTGCTTTTCGCTTAATATTTCCCCACGTTGTAGCAACCTTGTCTTTTGGTGAAACCGCGAGGAGATTGCCTCGCATAGCATCTCTGATTTCGGTTTCACTGAGCGAACGATTCCATACCGCGACTTCGTCGATAGAGCCATCTTCAAATGCGTATTCAGGTTTATTTTGCACACATCCAATCCGCAAATCCTTGTCATTGGCACCATTGAAGTTAATACGCCTAAAACCAGCTCTAGCTGTATCTCTATTGATATTAAGAATGGCTTCTCCATCAAGATAGATTTTTGTAGAGGTGTCCGTACATGTTCCCACGACGTGATGCCATGTGCCATCCTTCATTTCGTGCTTACTTACGAAGTGCGTCCTGCGTTCACCGCCTAAGATAGTCGCTATAAGGGACTTCTCTTTGAAAAACGCGCCAAGGTTAAGAGCATCCACACCAAAAACACCCATACCGTATAGTTTGTTGGAGTCCCTGCTATGAGTCCCTTTATCAAACCATTGAAAAGAACTCCTCGTCCAATCGTCGTGATACACCCACGCCATCATTGTGATTTCCTCACTGATTTTCAGAGCATCCTTGGATGGGATATTCACGCAATCTTCAGTCTTACGCGTGATACGGACAGCGTTCCCGTATTTACCCTCGACAAATTTGGTGTTTTTGACAACTTCAGCATCAAGACCATTGCCGGACTCATCAAGGATTTGCTTGCCCTTGATGTTGTCGAACGTAAAGTAAACGACAAGTCCTGCATCAAGGTCTGCGATTGCGTACGCGCCTGTGATAAACATCAAAGCAATAAGTGAGGCGTAAAGAAACAATTGTCTCATTTTGTTTAACTTCTTGAAGGATTCAACTTTGTTAGGATTATGGAGAATTCAACAGGTTTCCTTATCGCGATGCGGAGATCGTTCCTACAGATCGGTTGCGAGTATGTCGTTCATGAGCTCTTCCCATCTGCCTTCAAATTTCTCGCCAAACTCGGTTTCTCCGCCGGTTGCGAGCGGCCCCCGGAGCATCGGTTTGGCTGTGTTGTTCCGCTCCCAGAGTTCTTTACCGCCGAAATCGTTGTGGAGGAAGTGAAGTGCTACGCCTGCCCGTTCTTTATCGGAGAGGTTGGACTTGGTGCAGTGTGCTACGCCGTAGCAGAAGAACAGCACACCGCCTGCTTTCAATTCAATTGGGACAGCGCGTTCTTCAGGCGGATCACACCGAATGTGATGGTCACTCAGTGGGTCCTTATAGTGTTCATAAGCCTCTCGATGGCTGCCCGGTATGACATGCATGCAGCCGTTCTCAACGTTTGCATCGTGGATGGCGATCCACATTGCAGTCCCTCGCAACGGGTCCGCGATTCTGAAGTAAGCGTTGTCTTGGTGCCAACTCGTGCCGATACCGACTTTAGCTGGTTTCCAGAACGCCTGATCCAACTCCAACATAAATTCATCACCGATGAGTTGCTGTACGGCGGAGATAACCTTTGGATGAAAGGGCAGTGCTTTGTGCAAGTCGCTGCGGTTATTGAGCGGAATTACCTGCAGGTTTTGTCGTTCACCTTCATTGTCGCGCTTGGTTCCATCTTCTTGCACTGCACAATTGATACCCGTCCCGTTTTCGAGTTCAGTATTATAAATCCGTTCTAATTCCAGTCGGAGTGCTTTCGCTTCAACGGGATCGAAAAAACCTTCGATGGCAAGGTATCCATTGTTTCGGAATTGCGCGAGCTGCTTCTCACTTAACTGCATTGTCAAACTACCTTCTTTATTTTAGGGGATCCGGTGCGGTTTCAAACCGCACCTACCTTCGGTTAACGTTGTGCGCACGGCACGATAATAGAATCGACCATCCCGTGTAAAATTTTCTTGTCGGCGGGACAGACTGCGGCTTGCATACCTCCCAATTTGACCGTGTTTCCGACGACAAAATAGTACGGACGGAGAAGTGGACGGCACGCCATCTCTTGGACATCGCCCACATCGAAATCGTAATACTGCATCCGTATCCGTTCAGCAGTGTGGAACTTCTGTAAGACGTGCGGGTTTTTCTCGAAATTTTCAAGGCTGTTTTCGATGACGGCTTCCCATTCCTCTGTAGGCAGATCGTGTCCGATCGCTACGCCGCGGCTCCCCCAAGCAAGTTCGGAAAAACCTGACGGTTTGATAACCAGCTCCCGTTGTTTCTGTGTCACAGTGCTGAGCTGCCGCCAATCTGTTACAGCGTTTCCATCTACCTCCAAGTTGGGAATCACGGCGTGTGGTGGTAGGGGGCGTGCATCGATAACCCAAGTTTCCGGGATTGCTTGTTGTAGGAAGGGATAGGTTTTTTTCCCGAGATGGCGTTTCCAAAAGGGTTGGAGCGTCGGATGATGGAAAAGCGCGAGGCACAATTTCTCTTCAAGATAGGATTTCGGTGGCGGTGTCATCACGACGGTGCGTTTCTTCGCACTATAGAACATCAACTCCGCTTTCGGGATATTGGGCAGATCGAACAATTCATAGAAACGATATATGACATCAACCGCCATTTTACCTGCTGCGTTCTCAACGAGCAGTCCATCCTCGGTAAAAATTACTTCGTGCGGTTTGACGGTGCAAGTTTCCACGCCAACTTCACAAAGTGCATCGGCAAGCCACATCATCTCCGCACGATAGTCTTCCGATTCATCTGAAACGACGATAGCGAGTGTCGGATTGTCTTTCTTTGCCAAATTTCGGATCATATCCGCGTAGCCGTTCACCATCCCGTCGCTACCACCGATGATCGTATAGCCGAGTTGTGCATAGAGTCTGGAGAGGCACCCTGTTGCGCCGATAAATCCGGGAATTGCGTCAAGTTCAGTAATCGCCATGCCATCGCCAGTGGGGAGGATGTCAGGACGTAGCACACCGGGCAGTTGGCTCTTAAAGCGATTCATCCGTCCATATTGGATGACGGTTTCCGGTTTTCCGATTTCCAAGTACTCAGCCACCCAAGCAGGTTGAATGCCGCGCGCGCTCTGGGAATAGAGTAAATTACAGGCGCGATAGAAATTTAGGAGATGTGTCCCGAGTTCCTCAAACCATCTCAGGTCTGTCTCGGAAATCCAGAAGGGTTCTGGTGAGATACGCCAAGAAGTATTGCAATCGGGATGGACATCCCGCTTCTCTGCTTCAAATAACTTCGCCTTTGGAATTTCGTCGTTAATAAATAGACATTTCTGTTTGGCATCCAATTTTAATTTTTTAATTATTCCTTGCGGTTAAACAACGTGCGTCTGAATTATCAAGTACGTTCCTTAAATCCGCCCTCCAAATGTAAAGCAAGGACAAATTATGCCATTTAAGGCATAATTTCATTACGGGCTTGGTTTTCGATGCTACAAAGAATCATTAATTATTCCCTGCCGTTTGGTTATGCCAAGAAGACCTGCTTAACAAAGTCAATCTTCTTTTGTTCAGCGATGGTTTTCAGAACGTGTCGAGGCACAGGCGTATCTACGTTGATAAGCGTTACAGCGAGTTCCCATAAACGTGAACGTCCGACAGTCATATCGGCAATGTTAATACCGTGCTCTCCGAGAATTGTTCCCATCAACCCTATTATTCCCGGCTGGTCGCTGTTATAGATAAGGAGAATGTATCCAGTGGGTCTCACGTTTATATGAAGTTGATTGATGCGTACAATGCGGATGTCTTTGCGTCCGAAAGCGGTGCCTTCAATCACCGAATCCCCCTTATCGGTTGTAATTGTAATCTCGATAGAGTTGGCAAAATCCGCTTCTGCTTCGCTCTTTGTTTCTGTAACAGAAATCCCACGCTGTTTAATCAGAAAAGGTGCGTTTACGTAGTTAACGTCCGTCAGTACCGGTGTCAGAAGCCCTTTCTGAGCAGCGACAGTTAGGGGTGTGACATCCTCTTTCTGAAAGAGGGTGCCGCCGTAATGGATTTTGATTGCGGAAATTTGACCTTCGACGATTTGCGCGTGAAAACTACCAATCTTTTCGGCAAGCTCCAGATAGGGACCCAAAATATCAAGCGTCCTTGGGTCAATCTTCGGTTGATTCACGGCGTTAGCAACAGGTTGCCCGCGGAGCGCATTTATCACCTGTTGTGCGACTTCAATAGCAACGTGATCTTGTGCTTCCGATGTCGATGCGCCGAGATGTGGTAACGCCAGTACATTCTCTAAATCCAACAGGGGTGTATCCGTCGCGGGTTCGGTTTCAAAGACATCCAGTGCAGCACCGGCGAGTTGTCCGGTTTTCAGGGCATGATAAAGGGCGTTTTCATCAATAATACCGCCACGAGCACAGTTAATCAGGCGACAACTCGGCTTCATCAGCGCAAACTCTGCCTCACCAACACTATGGTATGTTTCGGCGTTGAGATGCGTATGGACGGAAATATAATCGGATTCCTGAAAGAGCGTCTCTCGGTCAACGATCCGGATGCCGATTTTTTCTGCCGCATTCGCTGAAATGTATGGGTCGTAGGCGATTACTTGCATCCCAAAAGCCTGTGTGCGTTGTGCAACCTCTCGTCCGATGCGTCCGAGTCCGATAGTACCGAAAATTTTCCCGTAGAGTTCAACCCCGATGAAGTCGTTGCGTTTCCAGGTTCTATTTCGGAGCGAAATCCCTGCCGGAACTATGTTGCGTGCAAGTCCTAACAGCATAGCGATGGTGTGTTCCGCCGCCGCGATCGTGTTGCCCGTTGGTGTGTTAACGACTAAGATGCCGTTTCGCGTTGCTGCTTGCACATCAATGTTATCCACACCAACCCCGGCGCGCCCAATGACTTTTAGCTGCTTCGCGTTGTCAATAACATCTGCAGTTACTTTCGTCGCGCTTCTGATAAGGAGTGCATTGTAGTCAGCGATTCGGTCTAGCAATTCTTCATGGGGAAGATTGAGGGTGACCTCCACCTCAAAATCACCGCTCTCTTCCAAAACATCTAAACCTCGCTGTGACAACTGGTCGCTGACCAGCACCTTATTCATAATCCAGACTCCTCCACCTTCATCGTACCAAAACGATACCTTGCCCTTTTCGTTTGCAAGTTATCCGTCAATTATAGCACACCCTATGTTCTATGTCAACAACTTTTGATTTTGGACTCTCGGTAATTTTATATGATATATTTTTCTTAATGTGGTAATATATACGCTAACATCTATAGTGCATGCTTGTGATGCACGCATCACGTTGAACAAACATGGAGGCAGAAACATGTCATTCGTCCCAGGTCCCATGGAATTGGTAATTCTATTGGTTATTGTACTACTCATATTTGGTGGGAAGCGTCTTCCTGAATTGGCGCGCGGTCTCGGCAGAAGCATCACAAACTTCAAATCCGGGCTCAATGAAGAACAGTCAGAGGAAACGGAAACCACAGCACAACAAGAGAAAGAAACGCCACAAGACGAAAAAACTGGGTAATAAGACCCTGATACAACGTTCCGTGGATTTGCGCGGAGATTGATTGTAAGAGGGAAAAGGAGAACTTTTGATGCAAGATAAATTACCCGATTTTCTTCAGGATGTCATTGAAGAATATCCCGAAGTCTGGAAGGCGTATCAGGCGTTGGGTGAGGCGTGTGGCACTTCGGGTCCCCTTGAACCGAAAACTGTGAGGCTTCTCAAGCTCGCGTTGGCTATCGGCGCGAAGTCTGAGGGCGCAGTTCACTCGCACGTACGGCGCGCCCTACGCGAAGGAATTACGCGGGAGGAATTACAACAGGTAGCTCTGCTCGCGGTGACCTCTATCGGTTGGTCTTCCAGTATGGCAGCATTGTCCTGGATCCAAGATGTCGTGGATAAACAATCGTAATCTGATTCGGAAAATCAGTATAGACGCAGATTATGAACATCATCGTTAGACGCTTGGAAAGCGGATCTATTCGGTTACATCTACAGACCAAGCGTAACCTGACACTGCACTCGCTCCCTTCAAACGCCCCTCGCGCACAACCCCGATTTTGCTGAAATTTATGAATGGCTTGGCTTGATTGCGCTTATGTAGCAGAAGCCGCAATACCATCTGTTGGATTTAAGCAAGTTTAAATGACCCCTGGGCGGCAATTTTTTAGAATTTGCATTAATTTCAGGCATACGCTATAATGATATAGGTATAGCACAAGTTGCCACTTTCTTATAGACATAGCACTCCACTGGAGTGCAGCGTCCTGACAACACGATTTTCTAAGACATATCACCCTTCCGGGGTGGGGAAAGTGCCTGAAAACTTTGTTGAAACACCCAAGCAAAACACCAAAATTTGTTAGTAGCGACTTGGGTTTTAATAATAAAGATGTCTGCTTAAGGCAGATGTTTATGGAGGAAAAATGAAAAGCCTATTTGTAATGCTAATACTTATCGCGTTTACGGCATCTTTTGCCTACGCGGCAAACGAACCGGAGGATTCGCTTATCCTCTACTTCTCTTTTGACGAACTTGACGGTGAAAACACTATCGACCATTCAAAGTATGAGAACCATGGTGAAATGGTTGGTAAGCCAAAGCACGTTGAAGGCAAATTCGGTAAAGCTTTGGAACTTAACGGCAAAGACGACTGGGTTGTCGTGCCACATCACGAGATTCTCACCGTTGATAACAGCGTAACAGTGATGGCTTGGATTAATACTGAACGCCATCAAGGACCTGCTGGGCAGCGGTGGCAGGGTATCGTTGCAAAAAGCAACGGTCCACGTTCCTACAGTTTCTACACCGAATTCCCGAGTGAATGTTTGCACCTCAGTGTCGGTGGTGGAAGTGTTTGTAACAAAAAGGTTCCGTTAAACGAATGGGTGCACGTCGTCGCACAGGTAGATGACGGGACAACTCACAAGTATTGGGTGAACGGTGAAGCGGCTGGTGAATTCGGTGGCAAAAACGCTCCCCCCGGTAAAGCCGATACAGCGGATGTTCTTGTCGGAAGAACGCACGAAGGCAATCGTGAATTTTTGGGACTCATTGATGAGGTCCGTATCTGGAACCGCGCCCTTGATGAGGATGAGGTCATTGAACAGATGGAAAGCGGCTATTTTGAACTTTTCGCCGTTGATCCGCGTCAAAAACTTGCAACGACTTGGGGACATCTGAAGAAAACCTCACGATGATAAAAACCGTTCGTATGCGCGTTTCTGATGCTTGTGGATGTTCGAGTCCGACAAAGTTCAAGCGCGCATACATCTGTTTGTAGGCAAAAGGAGAACTTATTAAGGTCATGAATGGAAAATTTATTGCGTCCGCGGACGTGGAACGAGACGAATTAGAGTGGGGAACAATCGGTTGGCTCAGTCGTCCAGAGAGTACAGGTGCGCAAGACATCGTCGCCATGGAAGTTAGCCTCTCACCAGGATATGGACACGACTTCCACAAGCATCCTGATCAGGAAGAGGTTATCTACGTTATAGAAGGCAGTGTAGAGCAGTGGCTTGAAGATAAGAAACAGACGCTAAATGCAGGCGATTCTGTGTTCATCCCCGCAGACATGGTCCACGCATCTTTTAACGTCTCCTCTGAGTCCGCGAAGTTGTTTGTTACCCTAAGCCCGAGCAAAGGCGCGGAAGGGTATCAACTCATTGATGTTTACGATCAGGCACCGTGGGACACACTCCGCTCGTAACTTGATGTGACGGCACATAGAGAGTGCCGACTCCTTTGATGGCATAAATATGCTCGAAACGTCATTGTCGATTCGCCAACGGATGCGCGAATTCTACGAAACGTCGGAAACCTATAAGGGTCTATTGGCTGCGCACGACGAAGTCTATCTCCGACACTACGTAGAACTGGTGATCCGCTACGCGCCCCCTCATTCTAAAGTGCTTGACCTTGGGTGTGGAAACGGTATCTCGGCGCGGCTGCTTAATCAGGCAGACTTTGATGTGGTGGGTACCGATATTTCATCACTCTTTCTTGAAGAGGCGCGAGCGTGGGAGAACCCGCGGCTCCGATATCAGGTTTGCGATGTGATGGAGCTGCCATTTGAAGACGAATCCTTTAACGTTATTTGTTCAAACGAGTTGGTTGAACATCTGCCGGACGTAGAGACGGCACTAACCGAAATGATGCGGGTCGTGTGCAAAGGTGGCAGAATTGTGATCTCTGGACCCAATCTCTGTTCGCCCTTAATTCCGCTGATTGATTGGCTCAATCTGATGTCTGGCAAACCCGGCAGACCTGTCTGGGGTGAAACGAAGAAGCAAGCGTTGCAGCAGTTTATGCGAAATTGGAGGCTCTATGTCCAGAAGCGGTTCTTGACGAAAACACCACGTTTTATTTACCGCGAACCCGACCTACAAGCGGAGGCTATCGGCGGCGATGCGGACAGCGCCTATTACGCAAGCCCGATTGATTTGGCTCAATTTTTTCGCTCACACGGGTTCACAATCGTCAAGAAAGCCGTTGGGTTTGGGATAAAGGGTAGGATCATCGCAAGAGCGTTTCCGTATTTGAGTCCTTATATCACCATGGTCGTCGAAAAATGAACATTCGTCCGAACGACTTTGTCTTAGAGATAGGGAGTGGTCACAATCCGAAGGCACGCTCAGATGTTTTATGCGATAAATTCATAGGGGATGACGAACAGCGCGGCGGTGCAATCATTACCGACCGTCCGATGGTGGAAGCGGATGGGCAGTTTCTGCCGTTCGCAGATCGAGCGTTTGACTATGTTATCTGCTCACATGTGTTGGAACACGTCGAAGATCCAAAACGATTCATCTCCGAATTAGAGCGCGTCGCACGCCGAGGCTACATTGAAACGCCGTCTGAAATCGGTGAGCGAATCTACGGGTGGCACTATCACAACTGGGTCATCAACTTGGTCGACGGCTGTTTAATGCTACGCAAGAATGAAAAAAATTCCCAATTTGGGCAACTTTTCCACAGGTTAGCAGTAACAGATAAACATTGGAAGCGGTTTCATATTACGCATCATAACCTCTTTTTAGTCCAATACGAATGGGAAGATGAAATAGACTATAAAATACTTCTCGACCATGAATTAGCACTGGATTTGGAATGTCCTGATACGCTCGACAGGCTTGTTTCACCAGATGGGAATGTTCAAAACGAGTGGCTATTACTTCTTAAAAGTGCCGTGCCGCGAGGCATCGTTTCCCGTGCAAAATCGCTTTTGAGAAAAGGTAAAAATCGGCAGACGAAAACATTGCAAGAAATTCTCGTCTGTCCGCAGTGTAAAGGTGAAATTACGTGGAAAGAAAAGCGTCTTCGCTGCAAAGTGTGTGAACAGTGCTATCCGATTATTGATGGAATTCCAAGATTCACGATTTTTAAATGTTAGGACTTACGCACTACCCTAAGGAAAATTAAAAATAGGATAGCATCAAAAACCAAGCCTCGTAATGAAATGGAGAGGCGACTCGAACACGAAAACCGTTAAATCACTAACCAACTATACTTATCCGCAAGGTATTTTAAAAACATGAATGTAGTACCGAAAGAATTTATTCGCGTGATGCCGGATGTGATGCAAAGTTTCATCAGTGAAGCCTTCCAGCAGGCGGGGACCTCGGAAGAGGACGCTGCGCACATCGCTCACTTGCTGGTTCTCACGGACCTACGGGGTGTGTTCAGCCACGGCACGCGCCAAACGCCTGGATATGTCGGGATGATGCTTGACGGCAACGTAAATCCACGTCCAAACGTCCGCTGCATCAATGAATCCCCGACGACAGCGGTCTATGACGGCGATGGCGGTATGGGACATTTTGCCTCGTATCATGCTGCAGAAGCAGCGGTCAAAAAAGCCAAAGAGATGGGCCTCGGTGCCGCAACGAGTCGGAATCATTTCCACTTTGGGAGTGCTGGCAAGTATACACGGCTTGCGCTTGAAGCGGATTGCGCCGGGTTCGCGGTCTCTTGCCACCGTTTTCGACACGGTCCCGGGAGTACGATTGCCACCGCAACTGGCGCGTCGCCGATGAGTTTTGCGATTCCGGCGGGCAACCAGCCGCCCATAGTCGTTGATATGGCAACCGGCATTGATGCCAAACTGCCGTTGGAACAGGCGTTTGAACAGAGTCCCGCTGCATTTTTCAAGATGTTGGGTTTGAGTCATGTGAGTCATGCACTCGGTGGGTTTATGGCAGGCATCTGGTTATTCGATAAGCCGCCGGATCCGCCAACAATCTGGGAAGGTGCCAATCAAGGTGCTTTCATCGCAGCGATTGATATTTCTCGGTTCCGACCGATTGACGAGTATAAAGCAGAGATCGACCAACACATCCAAGATGCACGACAGATGCAACCTGCACCGGGTTATGACCGATCGGATCTGCCCGGCGGTTTAGAATGGGAGCGCGAACAGGAATGGGCTGAAATCGGCATCCCTGTTGGCAAAGATCATCAGGAACAGTTGAAAACAGTTGCTGAACGCGTTGGCATCCCACTGCCGTTCTAAATGCTGACTTCAATTTTATCAGATATTATTAGAACTTGACCTCTTTCAATCGTCTAAGGAGCGAATAATGTTAACAGCTGTTTTAGTTTTACAAGTGTTACTACTTATCTTTATCGTAGTACTCTCAATTGTAGGTTGGCGAAAGTTAACTTTAGATCAACAAACTTTAACTGTCCAGTTAAAGTTGACTGAAAAGTTAGCTGAAGACCAGCAAAAACTAACTGAGCAGTTAACTGAAACCTCGCAAAAGTTAACCCAAGTGCTAAAGTTAGCTGAAGACCAGCAAAAACTAACTGAGCAATTAACTGAAGACCAACAAAAGCTAACTGAACAGTTAACTGAAACCTCGCAAAAGTTAACCCAAGTGCTTTCAATTCAATTGTATGATAGGGGAAAGTTAACTGAAGACCAGCAAAAACTAACTGAAACCTCACAAAAGCTAACTGAACAATTAACCGAAAAGAAGGTATCAGTTTCGTATGAACCTATAATACGTCACGAAGATAGGCTCTTCAGGAATAAGGTGGTGGCAAGTTATCGAGTGCAGCTTCACTATGATGGACTTCCGATTGGTGATCCAACGGAAAAAATAGTATATTCGGAAAATAAAGTGGATAAAGAGGCTGTCCAAAACGCTCTCACAGGAGCATTGCAAACGCTGCAAATTGCCATTGAGGCATCTGGTACACCGTTTAGAGTCCTGAACACGGTTGACGATGTTATCAAGAATCTATTCAAATAGGTATTAAAGAAAATTAAAAAAATGGAAAACAATACAAACAACATAGAAGATCGAAATATTGTGATTATTGGCGGTGGGACTGCAGGTTTCGCCGCAGGTGTCTATACGTCTCGCGCAATGCTTGAACCTATCCTGATTACAGGAGAGGCTCTCGGTGGGCAACTCTCCTTGACGCTCGACCTTGAAAACTATCCCGGTTTCTTCGGCAACGAGGCGGGCGTTTTTATACAGGGTATGCAAGAGCAGGCGGAGCGGTTCGGCACCGAGGTTAAATTTGATACCGTAACGGCGGTTGACTTTTCACAACACCCGTTTGCTATCACGACCTACGAGAAAGAATATCGCGCCAAATCCGTGATTATATGCACGGGTGCCTCACCGCGGACGTTGGATATTTCGGGTGAAGAGGAATATGGTGGACGGGGTGTCTCTTACTGTGCAACGTGCGACGGGTTCTTCTTCCAAGATCAGCGGCTCGTTGTCGTTGGTGGCGGGGATGCAGCATTGGAGGAAGGTATCTTCTTGACAAAATACGCCTCTGAAGTCTATATCGTCCATCGACGGGATCAGCTCCGTGCAAGCCAGATCATGCAGGAGCGCGCCTTCAAAAACGACAAAATCAAGTTCATCTGGGACACGGTCGTTGAAGAAATCAACGGCGACGCAGAAAAAGTGACAGGTGCCACCCTCAAGAACGTTAAAACCGGTGAGACGCAACTTTTCCCGATTGACGGTGTATTTATCTTTATTGGACATATTCCGAACACAGAACTCTTCACAGATGTCATACATACAGACGATCAGGGATATATCATTGTGGATGAGATGCAGCGCACGAATATAAACGGTGTTTATGCCGCGGGCGATGTGCATGACCATGTATTTCGTCAGGCAATTACCGCTGCGGGTGCCGGAGCTGCAGCCGCTATCGCCGCTGAAAAGTTTGTCGCAGAATTAGAGAACCGCGCCTATCCGGGGAATTAGATAGCACCAACTGCTAATTTCCGAGCAGACTGAGAGACATTTGGTTCTTATTTCCAAACCTGATGCCTGGTAGCGGAGTCGTTTTTGGAATCGCGGTTGAAACCTTTTCCACGATATAAACATACTAAATGTCTGAATCGTGGATTAAACAGAAATAGTTTGATATTCCACGCAATTTTGTGATAGACTTTGAGAGACATACTCAAAATCTCTCATTTTACAAGTTTTCTCAATTTTCATCAAATTTTGAGAGATCCCTGGGTGATAGCGTTTGCCCACCCAAGAAGGAGAGAATTTGTGCCTTGGACAAACGGTGCCCTTATCCTTTACCACGGTACTACTGATATTGCGGCATCAGTTCTGTGCAAGCCTTCGGGGACCCTGCCGCATAGCATTGATGTTTCACTCTGTAGAGCACATACAGATTTTGGTCAAGGTTTTTACCTAACTACGTTTCTACAACAAGCAGAAAGTTGGGCAGATAGACAATTCAGGGATATGCGCAGGCGTCGCCGGAGTAAACAGTCAGCACGGGCAGTGGTCCTTAGATTTGAAGTAGATAGGAATCAGTTAGCATCTTTATTGAGTTTATGCTTCGTTACAGATAGATCAAACCCAGACTACTGGAATTTTATTGAGTACTGTCGGACCGGAATGGTCCCACACTTGCTACATGGCAATAAGAATTATGATGTTGTGTTTGGGCCCGTCACGCTTTGGCCGCAGAAGTTCGTCATCAAAGATGCCGACCAGGTTAGCTTTCATACGAAAGCCGCGTTGGAAATACTGCCTGCCCCCGTGCTACATAGCCAAGGAACACCAACCTATATTTTGTAATAGAGGTTTGCATACATGGAGGAAAAAATGGCACCTGTAAAAGAACCCAATGTGTTCTTGCCGCGCAGCCACATAGATGCTTATTGGAAGTTGGTTCGCAGATCTCTGAGCGAGATCTTTGATAAATCACCAAGTGAGGCAGATGACTACCAGCAAGAAATTGAAAATCTTCCGCTGTTACAGCAAGATTTCTTCTATAACGGCGAGGCATTGTATGTTGCTGCTGCCCTTGCCGATGAAGAGCCAACTGAACAGCAGCACGCTCACTACCAACGCTTACAAGCAAAGATATACCGTCTCTCCGAACGAGAGGAATGACACAACGTCCGTTAATAGACATTAAACGAAAGGACAAAAGCATTCTCGCCGCCTACAGATATTCGGAGTAATCTGCTGGTATCACAATGGGTCATGAGTGGTTTAATTCATCCGCATCACGCAATTAGTGGCTTTTTATCGGAGGAAGTTATGCAAGAATCTTCAGTATACAAACACCTCGTAGAGACAGCCGGAGAAGAATACTATCAACGGGGGGCGCGACAAACAGCGATTCAATCCGTCTTCAGTGTTCTTGAGTTTAAGTTTGATAGACGCGCTGTTCAAGCTCTTAGACCCGCCTTAGAAAGCATCCAAGATCTGCAACGTCTTCAAGAGTTGCATAACGAGGCTTTACGCGCAGAAACCTTCAAGGCGTTCGCCCGCACTTTGAATATGAACGGTAACGAACAATAGTTAAAGAGAAAATTGAGTCGGATAGTTGGTATAAGGTTATAGATTCAATACAACGAAGGAAAAGGAAACTATTTCAGTGACCGATCACAAACACCCACGTCTTGCTCTCGGTTTAGATTCAAGCACGCAGAGCCTATCTGCTGTTGTTATTGATATTGACACAGCGGAAAAATGTTTTGAGCATTCGCTTGATTATCGCGCCGATACACGCCTCAACCAATTCGGCATTGGGGAGGATTATATCTTACCGCCAAGCGATGAAGGCGAAGCCGAGCAGCCACCGTTGATGTATCTCGCCTCGCTTGATGCCCTGTTTGCTGACCTACGCGAGGCAGGCGTTCCACTTGAGGATATTCTGCTCATCAACACATCAGGGCAGCAACATGGGCATGTCTATCTGAACCGAGACGCGGACGCGCTTTTGGCGCAGCTTGCGAGTTTCCAAAACTTTGATGAGGATGGACGCGACTTGCAAATCCTGCTGGAGAAGGCGTTCGCATATCCGAATGCCCCGATCTGGATGACCGCGAATACCTCGGCGCAAACCGAGGCTGTCCGAAACGGTGTCGGTGGGAAAGCAGAGATGATTAATCTCTCCGGTTCGGATGCACCGCTCCGCTTCACAGGTGCTGTCGTGCGCCGTGTCGGCGAACAGTTTCCTGAATGCTATGCGGCAACAGCAAAAGTCCAGTTGATTAGCAGTTTTATTCCAGCAGTGCTAACGGGTAACGCCGAAGTTCCTATCGACTACGGAAACGGATGTGGCATGTCGCTCATGAATTACCGGACCCAAACGTGGGATGATGCGCTGTTAGCAGCAACCGCGGACGACTTACCGGGTGGTGTGGGAGCACTTCAGTCGAAATTGCCAGCACTCGCACGTCCAGATTCCATTGTGGGCAGTCTCGCTGCGTATTACATAGAGAAATACGGCTTTGACGGTCGCTGCGCAGTGATCGCAGGCTCCGGTGACAATCCGCAAGCCAAGGTGCCGGTTGCCGGAGATTTGCTCAGTCTCGGGACGAGTTTCGTCAACATGGTCTCAACCGATGGGGACACGCTCGATCCAGAGGGATTTGCCAACGCGATGTATGATGGCATTAGTCGTCCCTTCATGTTCGGATGCCGCACGAACGGCGCGATGGTATGGGATGCGGTGCGAAGTCAGTATGGATTAACGAAAGAGGAATACGCACCCGCAGAAGCAGCGTTACAGGTTGTTGTCCCTGGAGAATTTATGGCGTTTTGGCAGCCGAAGACCGAGTCCTTCCCAGTCTCTGGTGCGTTTGAATTGATCCATTCGACAGCACAACCCACGCTGGCAGAAGATTACACCGGTATTATTGAGACGAGTCTCGCTGCGGTTTATATTTACTCCGCTGTCTTTACAAAACAAACACAAGCTCCTTTGTTCGTAACCGGCGGCGCAACAGATAGCCCTGAAATCATGCGGCGTGTCGCGGGAATCTGGAATAGACCTACGCTGCCGGTGGAAAAAGGCGGTGCAGCACTTGGAGCCGCTGTTGCAGGGGTTAAGGCACTCTATGATGCGAACTCCGACACGGAAGCCGAGTCTTTTGATATTGAGGCGTTCAGTGCTTCGGTCCTGAAACGCGGCGAACCGATTCAACCACATCCCGAAGATGTCGCTGCCTATCACGGTGAGGGGAAGTATCTCCAGCGGTTTCGTGAAAAATACGAAAAAATCATGACAGAGCATCCAGCATAAAAATCAAGGATGGAAGGAAAGGATGGATGGAAGGGAGATGAAACTTCCAATCTTCCAATCTTCCAGTCTCTGGAATGGAAGGAAAGGAAGAATGAACGATTCTCTAACGCACTTTGATGAAAAAGGCAACACACGGATGGTGAATGTCGGTGGCAAGGAGGAAACACTGCGGATTGCCATCGCTCGCGGGCATATTACGGCTCGCCCTGAAACGCTTCAGTTGATTGCTGAGCAAGGAATGAAGAAGGGCGATGTTTTAGAGGTTGCGCGGCTTGCTGGTATTATGGCGGCAAAGCGCACGGGTGAACTCATCCCGTTGTGTCACCCCCTCGCGTTGACTTCGATTCGCGTTGAACTCACTATCGCAGATGACGCGCCACAGGTTGAGATTGAAGCAGAAGTCCAGACGGTGGGTCGGACAGGTGTAGAGATGGAAGCACTCACGGCTGTTTCCGTCGCGGCACTGACCGTTTACGATATGTGTAAGGCAGTAGACAGAGAAATGGTTATCGGCGATGTCAGGCTTGTCAAGAAAACGGGCGGTAAGAGCGGTACCTTCGCAAGAGACACGGTTTCCAGTTCCGATACATAGATGTCTCAAACAGCAGACGTATTGATGGAGAAGAAAATGCGCCAGACTCTAATTATCATTCTCGCTATCTGTTTAATTTCTACGACAGCATTTGCAGCGGATTATGTGCTAATCGTCGGCGGTGCTGCCGGTGAGAAGTCCTTTTACGATGCATTCTGGAGTGCCACCTCCCGGTTCCACGAACTACTCACCGATGAATACGGCTATACGCCAGAACAGATTACTTTCCTCTTTGAGGATATAGGTGATTCGGAGAAACAGGGACTTGTTGACGCGGAATCAAAGCGCGACCAAGTTTTGGCAGCATTCGCTCAACTCACCGAGACCCTGCAACCGTCAGATCGATTCCTGCTCTTCATGCTTGGACACGCGTCTCGCACTGGCAGAGGAGCTCCGAAGTTTAATTTGATGGGGCGGGATATTACTGAAGCGGAGTATGTAACGCTCATCAACAGTGTTCCCGCCGAGAATCAGATTTTAATCTTCGGTTTCCCTTATAGCGGCAGGCTTGTGCCGCAGCTCAGTAAGCCGGGACGCATTATTATCACCTCAAGCTCACCAAATGAGGGTTATTCGCTACAGGCCGGGTTCGGCGATGTTTTTGTTGACGCGTTTTCCACCGCCGACAGCGACACAAATAGGGATGGCGACGTCTCCGTGTTAGAAGCATTTTTACTGCTACAGAAGAGAACAGAAGCATGGTATACACAAGACGGAAGTTTTCAGTCGGAACATCCGCACCTTGACGATAACGGCGATAGAAACGCCACTCGAAACCTAACAATTGCAACTGAGACACCACTTAACGGGACAGATGATGGCACACTCGCGGAGAAAACATTCTTAGGGACACGCCGCTCTGTCTTAGAAAGCACACCACCTCCGCCCGAACCTGAAGTCCACGCCGATGCGTCGCCGGTTTTACCTCCTGAAGCGCATGAACGCGAACATCCAGAGACACCAGTTGCCTCCCGAAACTCTGAGAATCGTAGGTCGTCTCTACCTTACGACTTTATCAGCGAGGCAGATGAGAAAACAATCCGCGAAGCCGTTGATATGGCACCCTCTCAAGAGGATTATCCAGAGGACGGTGCTGCTGTCCTTTGGGAGAGCGTTGACGTTGACATCGATGAAAAGAGTCGTTATATCTATTCCACACGGCGCGTTGTCAAAATCTTTAATGAGAACGGCGCAAACCTTGCCGAAGTCAGCATCCCCTATATGCGTGGGAAAGACGATGTCACTATCCATCATGCCCGAACACTTACCCCTGACGGTAGACGTGTTGAACTCGATTTAAGCGAAATCATAGCGGATGTCCCACCGCCGAGTGCTGTGGAGGCGGGGTTAGATGTCGATGCACGTCTGATGTACTTCACACTCCCAGCGATTACTGACGGTTGTATTATAGACTATGCCTATTCGACGAACAACATTGGGCACGTCATGAGAGGCGAGTTTTGGCGCAAGGTTTATTTCCAAGGACCGCAGCCAGTGCAATACTATCGGTTCACCGTGCATATTCCGAAGAAGAAACATCTCTATTATCAAGTTTCGGGGGCACCGGTGGCTCCCGTGGGTTTGGAATCAAGTGTCTCTTTTCTCGATATCGAACCCACAATTACGGAGAACAACTATATTCGCACCTATACTTTTGAAGTGCAAGACGTTCCACCCTTGAAAGAGGAATACCTGATGCCCGCGCCGCAGGATCTCGCCTACAGCATTAGTATCTCCTCAATTGACTCTTGGGACAAACTCGTGACGTGGTATGCGACACTCATTCGGGAACAGGACACCATCACACCTGCTATTGAGGAAAAGACGAAACAACTGCTCCGAGGGGCTTGGTCCCGAAAGGAGAAGGTGAAGCGACTTTACGAATATGTCGCGACAAACATCCGCTATCTCGGTTATGAACTCGGAATTTGGGCGATTAAACCGTATCCGGCTGACTTTGTTTTGAAAGTTAGTGCGGGAGATTGTAAAGACAAAACGACGCTCCTCTCCACGATGCTTTCATCTGCCGGTATTAATTCCTATCCTGTTCTCATTTCCGCTGGTGATACGCGGGGTGTTAATGCGCACCTTCCAGACGGTGGCTCAGAGGTCAAAGCGGTGCCTTCTCTTGCCTACTTCAATCACATGATCCTTGCCGTTGAAGGCGACAAAGACGATGAATTTATCTGGCTCGATCCAACAGCAGAAACCTGTCCCTTTGGCGATTTTCCTTCCGGGGACCAAGACAGGTGGACACTCATCATCAACCCGCGGTTTCTAACAGAAAATAAGGCATCAAACGATGATACAGCGTCCAATGATATGGAGAATAGGCTCTATCTCTTTCAGAAAAGTCCTTCCCTTGATGCGACCACGAATCTGAAGCGGGTTCATACTGATGTAGAAGTGAAAAAAGATATGAGTGTCTCTGTTCGCCAGGAACTAACGGTCACCGGCAGTTTCAACATGAAACTTCGGAGTCAACTCTCACATTTTGAGACCAACGAGGAGAAAATAGAATTCTTTCACAAAGCATTGGAATTGGATGACCGCGCCAAAGTAACGGATTTAAAAGTCCATGGGCTTTCTGAACTGCAAGGTGAATTGAAAGTTGAACTCACATGGACCTGTAAGGAATATTTGTATGCGATCGGCAGCCAATTCGTGCTTGAGTTACCGCTTGTCAAGCACCCCTATGCGGAATTGTTGAGCGAGGAACGCCGAAGGTATCCTGCTGCTATCGGGAAAGCACTGTCCCTTGAAGACAAGGTCAGTGTCAGTACGGAAGCACCCTTTAGAATCAATACCGTGCCTCAGGAACAGACATTGAAGACCGAAGTCTCGGAAATTCAACTCCGCTATACCCAATCTAAACGCAAAGCCGAAATGAATCAAACGATCCGTTTCCTGACACCGAACGTCAAGCCGGAGGACATCCTGTATCTCAAAGATGTTGTCAGAATCGCCTCAAACCGAGGACCGAAACGGTTTATATTGACACAAGATTAGTTATTAGCCATCAGCGGTCAGCCGTCAGCCAGAGAAACTTGTGGCAGTTATTCAAGTTTTGTATGCCACATACCCAAAGCCGATAGCCGACAGCCGATTGCTACTCCCAGCGAGGTAAACAATTAAAAGATGCCAGCAACAGAAGAAGTTCAAGCGATAGAAGAATTGATGGAAAGCCAAGAATTGATCTTGGCACAACTCAAAAAAGTAATAGTTGGGCAAGAGGAAGTTATCAATCAGATGTTGATGGCACTTTTTGCTGGGGGACACTGCTTGTTAGAAGGGGTACCCGGACTCGCCAAAACCCTCATAATTCGGACTTTGGCGCAAATTCTGAACTTAAAATTCAAGCGAATCCAGTTCACCCCGGACCTGATGCCTGCCGACATCACCGGCACCGATGTGCTTGAGGAAGACCGAACAACAGGACATCGGACGATCCGGTTCATCCAAGGACCGATTTTCGCGAACATCCTCCTCGCCGATGAGATTAACCGGACACCCCCGAAAACACAAGCCGCGCTCTTGGAAGCCATGCAAGAATATAACGTCACCGCTGGCGGTAATGAATACGAATTGGAACGCCCCTTCTTTGTACTCGCTACACAGAATCCGATTGAGCAAGAGGGAACATATCCACTTCCAGAGGCGCAATTGGACCGGTTCATGTTCAAAATCGTCATCGACTATCCGACAGAGGTAGAAGAGACAGACATCGTTTCAACAACGACCGGGGCGGAGATACCTGAACTTGAAACCACGCTCTCTGGACACACTATCGTAGCACTCCATAATATTGTGAGGCGTGTACCCGCCGCCGACAACGTCGTACAATACGCCGTGAAAATTGCGCGTGCGACGCGTCCGAAAGAAGAAGATGCCCCCGATTTCATCCAACAGTGGGTCCGATGGGGCGCAGGCCCCCGTGCCGGACAGTATCTCATCTTAGGTGCGAAAGCCCGAGCCATCCTACGTGGACGCTATAACGCTTCTTGTGAAGATGTGAAATCTGTCGCGCCTTCGGTTCTACGCCATCGTGTCCTAACCAATTTCCATGCTGAGGCTGAAGGCATTGACTCCGACACCGTCATCCAACGCTTACTTGACACGGTCCAGGAGCCTGCCGTGAAATTGTGAACCGCGCCATTTAGGTATAGCAGGAAGGAGAATGGAAGAACAGAAGGATGGAAGAGAGGTGATGCTACTTCCAGTCTTCCATCACTCCTTCCTTTTTTTGGCTATGAAGGTATCTGTCATCATTCCAGTCCTTAATGAAGAACACGCCATTGCCAAAGTCATCGCCGATATTCCAAGAACCGTGCGGGCATCTGATGAGCAGCACAAAGCCACAGTACAGGAGATTATCGTCGTTGATAACGGCTGTACCGACAACACCGCTGCGATCGCACAACAGAACGGGGCAAGGATTGTGGTTGAACCTCGGCGGGGATACGGATACGCCTGTCTTGCAGGGATTGCTGCGCTTGCGACAGCAGCACCGGATATCGTGGTTTTTCTCGATGGCGACTATAGCGACTATCCTGCCGACATGCCGCAACTCCTGTCTCCTATACTTGAAGGTAAAGCCTCCCTTGTCATCGGTGCGAGAAGCGCGGGCAGTGCAAGGGACGCGTTGTTACCGCAAGCGCGTTTCGGCAATTGGCTCGCCTGTTTCTTGATACGGCGTTTCTTTGGCGTTTGCTATACAGATTTGGGTCCCTTTCGAGCGATCCGATACTCTGAATTGCTACGCCTGAACATGCAGGATAAAACCTTCGGGTGGACGGTTGAGATGCAACTCAAGGCTGCGAAACAGGGAATCCCTGTGTGTGAAGTACCTGTCCGTTATCGCAAACGAATCGGCACCTCCAAAATTACTGGCACATTCACTGGCACCCTCAAAGCAGGCTATAAGATACTGACTACCCTTTTTTATCACCGTTTTTTGACATAAGCCTCTTACTTTCTCAATCGCGCATTTTCCAATTGAAACCCACCCAAATTAATGCTATACTTAGTCTAAAATTCTCAGGACTGATGTGGAATCGGATCGGTATGCCTACGCTCGTAGGAGGGGTTTAGAAAAAATGAAAAGAAAAAAGATAAAAGCAACATACAGAAACGGCGTTATTGAACCGTTGGATAGGATTGACCTTCCCGAAGGGCAGGAACTTGAAGTTGAATTCAGCGTTCTCCAAAAAACGCCTTGTGAACTTTCTCGCGAAGCAAAAACAGAATTGATTCAAAAGATGAGTGGTTCTATGAAAGGAACATGGGGAAGCACGGTCGAAGAAATTGATGCTTATATCAAATCAGAAAGGCAATCATGGGATCGCGAATTTTAGATTTCCCTGCAGCAAGTTCTCATGTGCCATCGGTGTTGTTAGACACCTCTGTTCTCATATACTACCTTGAAGGGATTGAACCTTACAATCTTCTGGCAAAGGAAATATTCCAGGATGTTGTTGAGGAAAACATCAGAGGTTTTCTTTCGGTGATATCGATAACTGAATTTGTAGCGAAACCACTTGTAACTGAACACGCAATAGACGTTGAAGATTTTAAGCAGTTTCTCGAATCATTACCAATTCAGGTCCTTGAAATTAACTATGAGACAGCAGACCGAGCCGGTAAACTCCGATCACGATATCCGAGTGTTCCAACACCAGATGCTTTAATTGTTGCGACAGCGTTAGAAAATGATTGCGATGTATTTGTTACGAACGACAAACGCCTAAAAAAATTAGAAGTTTATGGAGTCACGGTAATTGTGCTTAAGGATTTTATTGAGTCGCATTGATAAAAACGGAGGTTTACAAACAATGAAAAGAAAAAAGATAAAAGCAACATACAGAAACGGCGTTATTGAACCGTTGGATAGGATTGACCTTCCCGAAGGGCAGGAACTTGAGGTCGAATTCAGCGTTCTCCAAAAAACGCCTCGTGAACCTATTCCTGAAGAAGCAACGCAAACCTATACGGCTCTTATCCGGCAGAGCGAGGGATGGTGGATCGGGTGGATATTGGAAGTCCATGGGGTTATAGGTCAAGAACGAACGAGAAGTGAATTGTTAGATACGTTGCAAATCACACTTCGCGAAATATTAGAATATGAAACGCCGGAAGTGTCTCTCCGAACTGAAAGTGAGGTTGAGAAGATAAAAACTTCTGACATCTTAGAGTTCGGCGATCACGGCGCATCGTATCAAACTGAAAGTGGATTTGAAGAAGTAAAAATTAATGTATGAAACGTAGACAGTTGATTAAGCATCTTAGAGACCACGGCTGCGAGCTTCTTCGAGAAGGTGGAAAACATTCGCGGTGGTGGAATCCGGTGCTGGGCACTCGCACCTCGGTGCCGAGACACACCGAGATCAATAATATTACTGCCCAGAAAATCTGCAAGGAATTAGGAATCCCTCGTCTATGATTTACGAGCACTATGTAAGGTGTACTGCCATGGGGAGAACCCAATGAAACGCATTGTTATCTTATTTATAAGTCTTCTCAGTCTGTCTCTTTTTTATAGTTGTGGAGACATTGAAGACGCAGATATTCCGAATCCGATCGCAGAAACAGAAATTGAGGCGAACATCCTTGCCAAACCCCCTGATGAGACATGGATCGTCCTGACAGACGAATATGTCGCAGAACTGATGGAACTGGAGATCCCACCAGACTTTATAGAGATAAAAGATCTCGATTTACGCGAAAAATACCATCACGCGATCATCCTCAAACAGTTCGGGGACATCCCACAAGTTCGCACCGTTATAGAGTATGAGATGAATCAACCTAATTTGGATACTGTGCGTAGGGTTCGTCTGACACCCCTTGATGAAGCAAGCATCGCTTATCTTGAGAGAAAAATCACCTACCTTGAAGCGATGGTGTTCCTCTGGCCGTTTGAAAACACAAAGGCAGCATTAGAAGATACGAAAAAATCGAAACTGCGCTTGTCCTTAGATATGGATAAACTCAGAACGGAAGACCCTGAGTTATACGTGCAAATCGAACGCGAGATGCTCATTGAAACGTTAGGGGATATTCCAGAGGTCCACACCTATACAAAACTGATGCTAAAAATATTGAAGCAGGAACCTTTAACCGAGAAAGAAAGGAACGCCTATTTAAAGGCGATGAACCACCTCTGGTCAGAACTACAAAAACAATAGTCCAGAAGCGACAGGCGATCCCCCAAGTGCCCGTTGGAAATAAAACCTACATCGGTATCACCGGCAACAACATCTATGTCTGAAATGCGCTTGCGAAAACGACAACTGAAAACCAAATACCCTACTTCCAACCATATTTTCCTTGCTTTATCGGTAATATATTTGGTATAATTAAGGACAAAGAGAACCGAAACCTCTGACCGGTGGTTGTAGTCCATAGCACCAGCAGAACACACGCTTAACCAGAAATTGATGGGACAATCATAGCATGGTGACACAGCAAAAAATTCCAGAGAGATTCTGGTGCGTGAAACAGATAGACATCTTCAGCGATCTCGCTGAGGACGACGCAAACGCTCTCGCACGGATAACGACCTTCAAACAGCTGAAACATGAAGATGCCATTTCTACCGAAGGGGTCTACCTGCTGAAGGAGGGACGCGTCAAAATCTATGAAACACCGCCTGAAGGTGAGGCGATCACTTTAGACGTGCTGGAACCCGGTGAGATTTTTGGGGCGATTCAATGGGAGGAAAGTGAGGCACATCGGAACGTCACCGCTGAGGTACTTACAGAGGCGACTGTCGGAGTTGTCTCCGCGAAGAACTTCCAATTCTTTTTGAAACGGAAACCGCATTTAGCATTGCTATCACGGAAAACATTTGGCAGTTTTGTGAAGCGGTACCTACACCGGGGTTCGGGGAAGTCAGGAAAGCTTAATCTCTTAATTTCGCGTCAAAAACCGCGTCGGAGAATGACAAACCCGTTGTTAAACATCGCGTTCCGAAGTCCTGCATCTCGACTCGCCCTCCTACTACAAAACTGCGCCGATGCCCCAAAACAGGGGCGTGCGAATGCTACGCACGGTTCGCAGTGCACGCTACGTAAACTTCCGACAAGGAAGTTGGCGAGACTCATTGGTAGTTCGGTTGAAAACATGGAAGCACTCCTAAATCAGTTCAAACAACACGGAATAATTGAGAAACGGTATCGGCGGATCCAGATACTTGACCCGTGGCAACTCAAAAAGATTGCTAACGCAAGGATGGGAACACTACCGCCCAAAACCGTCGAAAATCAAGAGAATACCCAAACTTATGAGCAAGAAGAACCCTTATTTGCAGCTCGACCGACAGATGGTCGGTGACATCTATACTTCGCAAGAAGTGATGGACAATCTGACAGTCTTATGTGATGAATACGGTGCCCGGTTCGCTGGAACGCCGGAGGAACTTGAGGCTGCAAACTTTATTGCAGATTGTTTCAAACGATATGGACTCCAAAACGTTAGACTTGAGGATTATCCGTATGCGGGTTGGACGCGTGGCACGGCGACGCTTGAGGTGATTGAACCGATTCGTCGAACATTGCACTGCATTTCGCTCCCTTATTGCCCCGCTGGTGATATGACCACTGAACTTGTCTCTGCGGGATATGGCAGCCCTGACGAATATAGTGCCCTCGGTAATGCCACCAATAAACTGGTTATGGCGAAAAGTGCCTCACCGCCCGATCTCGGCAGATGGGTACATCGCAAGGAGAAATTTGAACGCGCCGTACTCGCTGGAGCGAGTGGCTTCATTTTTGTGAGTGAACATCCGGGTGTCGGTCCTGAGACGGGAAGCCTTCAAAACGACAGACCCGCGCCTATTCCCGGCATATCCGTTTGCAAGGAGGATGGCGAATTCTTAGCGCGATTGATGGCACGCGGAAACGGGAAAGTAATACTGAAACTTCAGACGACCGATGTCAACGAACCCCGCACCTCATGGAACGTCGTCGCAGATTTGCCCGGACGTGAGAACAGCGAAGAGATGGTGGTTGTTGGCTGCCACTACGATGGACACGATATTTCGCAAGGGGCGCACGATCCCGCTTCAGGGATGGTGTCCGTCATAGAAGCGGCGCGTGTTCTCTCTACCTACGCCGCTGATTCGCTCAAGGGCACCGTTCGGTTCATCGCTTTCGGGACGGAAGAGATTGGGCTTACGGGTGCGTTTCGTTATGTCGATGCACATGCATCCGAATTAGACAACATTCGGTTCATGCTCAATATGGATGCGGCAGGTGGTGCGAGCCGTAAAGGTATCGTCCTCCATCACTGGAACACGTTGGGACCTTTCTTCAACGAGGCGCGCGAGCAGATGCACGCCGAAATGCCGGTTGGACAAAAGGTGCATTCTTACTCCGACCATTTTCCATTCTTTCTCAAGGGTGTGCCTTCAAGCCATATCGGTGACCCAGAGGCACCTCCCGGAGGTAGGGGGTTCGGTCACACCGCTTATGATACGTTAGACAAGGTGGAATTAGCGAATCTACGCGCTGCTAGTGCAACGGGTGCAAGGATAGCCCTCCGATGTGCGAACGCGGATGATTTTCCTGCGAAACGACGGGACGCAGCAGCGGTTCAAGAAATCGTTGATACGGACCCGGGGTTAGAGGGATATCGGATTTCGCTGAAGTTGACAAGCGGATAGCAGGTAAGTTTTGAATCTTTGTGAGCTTACTAAAAAAAGATTATGATACACTCATGTTATCGCTATAGCTGCATTGCCCTGCTGTCATTGATTGCCTCAATACTTGTAGGTGTGTTTTGTCATCGTGCCTACAGTGCCGAATTCAGTCGGACGACTGCACAGGACGCAGTCACAGCATCGCGGCGCACTGCGATTGTAACAGCGGTTGAAAACGCTAGTCCCGCGGTCGCTAACATCAGTGCTGTGCGCGAACAACGAACTTCATCTGACGATTGGTTTTGGGGTGAAATTCCTATCACTCGTCCGCGCTCGCTTCGAGAAGTAGGTTCTGGAGTCATTGTTGACAAAAAAGGGTATATCCTCACAAACCACCACGTCATTGAAGATGCAGACAGCATCACTGTCACGCTGTCTGATGGGCGGGAATTTGCAGCACAAGTCGTCGGATACGACTATCTTTCAGATCTCGCACTATTGGAGATTAATACAGAAAATGTTTCGCTGCCAGAAATCGAGTGGGGAGATTCAGAATCCCTTTTGATAGGTGAATGGGTCGTCGCGATTGGAAATCCTTTTGGACTATCCACCGGAAACGCTCAACCCACAGTCACAGTCGGCATTGTGAGTGCAACGCAGCGTGCCCTCACTGTTGATAACCGTTATCATGAAGATCTGATTCAGACAGATGCCTCGATTAATCCGGGGAACAGCGGTGGTGCCTTAGTAAACATATACGGGCAGCTTATCGGTATAAACACTGTCATCCGTTCAACCAGTGGTGGTTCGCAAGGTGTCGGTTTCGCTATTCCGGTCAATAAAGCGAGAAGGGTGCTTAAACAGATTACCGAGTACGGCAGCGTCATCCCTCCCGACCTTTCCGTGGAGGCGCAGCCTATAACTGAAGGATTGGCAGAGAAGTTGTCGATATCGCGCAACACTGGGGTTTTGGTATCAGAAATAGAGAAACGGGGTCCTGTTGCTGACGCAGGTATTAAACGAGGAGATGTCATCGTATCCATTTCAGGACAGCGGATAAAGAGCGAAGGCGATTTTGATGCGCTTACGCGTCTGCTTCCGCTCAATCAACCTGTCCAGTGTGAGTTCATCCGGCTTGGCAAAAAACGGCAGACTGAATTTACACTGAAAACCTTACAATGGAGTTACACGCCTCCCGGATGGGGTTTAACAGTTGCCCAACCTGACAAAGAGATGGCACGTAAATATCAGCAACCCGGCGTTATCGTCACACATATTGAAAAAGACAGTGGATTGACGAACGTGCTGAGGCGCGGGGATTTCATTTATCAAATTGACGATACCAGAATTCATTCGCTTGAAATTTTTAAAATTGTGGATGATTATATCCGCGACCAAAGTAGGACGGAAATCTATTTTGAGCGAGATGGTGTCCATAGAGTCATCCCTGTCACTTTTAATAGAAACAATCGGCGGAGATAAGTGTTTTTATAGTCTTAAACATCAACTCGTGCTTTAACACCTATAACGGAGGGTTTTTGCCTGGGTGTTTCTTCAAGTTGATGGTTAAAGTTAACAACTATCAGTTTTCAGTTAAGAGGTTTTGATGTAGCAATTTACCAGTTCTTGAAGTACTCCAAGTTGGGGTAGATGTTACAGAATGATTATCAGAGGGATAGCCATCAGCAATCAGCAGTCGGCAGTCAGCAATCAACAAAGGAATAGCAATCGGAAACCAAGAGAAGATGGAAACCTCTCCTTCTTTGCTGATAACCGCCCTTGCCGATAGCCACTGACAGCCGACAGCCGATAGCCGATAGCCATTAAAAAAAATGAAATTGCAACTACCGACACTTATCGCTGTTTGCCTTGCTATATTGCTAATTGGTGGCATGTATTTCTTTGGCAGAGACAAGGCAGAATTGGGAATCGCCGTCAATTTGGAAAGTGAAGAGTTCAAACAGATCCGCACACATGCCACTGACGCGTTCAACGCGGGAAAACATCAACAAGCCATTGAACTCTACAGCACAGCGTTAAAGATGCGACCAGAAAACGCTGAGATCTATAATGACCTCGGTACCGTTTACTACGAGCAAGGACTCAAATACGCTGGACCGAGTTGGCCCTCATGGGAAAAGGAGTTAAGAGAGGAGTCTGTTGAAGAAGCCATCGCAGAACTCAAACTCGCCATTGATAAAACAGGGTCGGGTGCCATCATACTCAAAACACGGGATGATGCCGTTGCCGATGCTGTTGAGGAAGAGGCAAAACAACTCGATGGAACCGTCTATAGGCAACGTTGGGAAAATGAAACAACGTTGAGCATTCTGATTGGGCAAACGAAAGTCTTCCTGTTACGAGCCCGCGATCATTACATTCGTGCTTTAGATCTGAAACCGACGCACAGTGTTGCGTATCGTAACCTCGGTTCGTTTTATATGAAGGTGGGGAGAACCGACAAAGCACTTGACTATTATCAGGAAGCGTATAAGTTAGATCCGAGGGATGATGAGTTGGAAGAATATCTGAATCAATTCAGAAAGTAAATGGCTATCGGCTTTCGGCGAAGAGGCAAAGAGAATACAAGAGATAACTTTCTTCAACAATCTTTGTTCTCACCGCGAAGCATGCCGAAAGGATTGCAAAGCAATCCGCCCTGACTGCCATTCCTGTGGAAGGGTTTGGCTTGGGCGTTTCTTTAGCCGAGAAACAATAAATTAAAAAATGCATCACAAACGCTGCCCAAATTGTGGGTTTTTGAATCCGTCGTTCAAATTTTGCGGTGAATGTGGCACGTCGCTTAGTGATTCGTCACATTCGCGTCAAGTTCCAACAGTAGACACCGCTGCGATGGAGCAGGCATTACCATACGGGGCAGAACGCCGCCAGTTAACAGTCCTTTTCTGTGATATTGTGGACTCCACCGCATTCACCGAAAAATTGGATCCCGAAGAACTCCGAAACCTCTTAGAGGTGTATCGGACGTGTGTCATGGAGGTGGTTTTAGCACAAAACGGGCATATTGCGCGCTACTTTGGTGATGGTATCCTCGTCTATTTCGGATACCCGATTACACACGAAGATGCGGCACACCGTGCCGTGAGAGCCGCGTTAGGTATCGTTGCCGCTATAGAAACGCTGAATCCATATCTCCAAACGACTTTCGGCGTAGAAATTAAAGTGCGGATCAGCATTGATACAGGACGTGTTGTCGTCTGGCATATCTCAGGACAGGAAGTTCCGGAAGCAATTGACATCGTAGGAAAAACGCCGAATGTAGCGGCGAGGATGGAAAAACTGGCGACACCGAACAGCGTTGTGATTGGTGATACAACACATCAATTGGTTGAGGGCTTTTTTAAGTGCGATGCGCTCGGTGCGTCTGTGCTCCGCGGTATTTCGCAGCCCGTGAACATCTATCAGGTGTTAGGTGAAATCCCGGTACAGAGTCGGTTGGACATCGCCAGCGAGAGTGGATTGACCCCGTTTATCGGACGGGAACGCGAGGTTGAACGCCTCAAAGAAGGTTGGGCACAAGTGCTTGAAGCGAAAGGGCAAGCTCTTCTTATTGAGGGTGAAGCCGGAATCGGAAAGTCGCGATGTGTACAGATGATTCAGGCGTACGTCGATCAGCATTCGGAGGCAGTTACCTTAGAAGGTAGGTGCTCGCCCTATTATCAGAACAGTCCACTCTATCCGATCCTTTCGCTGTTTCAAGAACACGTTGTGCAGTTCATAAGTACTGATACTGCAGAGACAAGACTCGAAAAACTCGAAAATTTGTTGCGTGACTATACCGGACAAGATACTGAGGCACAAGCAGATATGCCGGAAACGCTGCCTCTCCTTGCTGAATTATTGGAGATACCTTTTGAGGTCCAACGACAAACAGAAACCGGCATCGGTGCTCGTCCTTACGGTAGACCAGTCGAACAAGAGACATATCCATCAGGGTGGGGCGGTAGACAGCGACGGCAACAGACGTTGGAAGTGCTTGTCCAAGTGATGCTGAAGATGTCGGAGCAGAAACCGATACTTTTTGTCGTAGAGGACCTTCACTGGATCGATCCGTCCAGTATAGAATTCCTTACACTCTTAATCTCAAGAATCGAAAACGCTCGAATTTTCACAGTCCTGTCCTATCGTTCTGAAACACGACATTTTCGACAGAGTGCCCAATCAGATGAAGACGGAAACCCACAGACAACTTCCGACGGGAATGGGACAAACACCGCCTTAGATAGAGAAATTCTGGAACAACTTCTGCAACCGGCATGGGCGAACGCACTGCCGTTGGCGGCACTCACGCCTCCTCAGGTGGAGACAATGATTCAGCACGTCGTAGGCGACACACCACTGCCATCAAATTTATTGACGCGCATCGTTGAAATGACTGAAGGCGTACCTCTGTTCGTTGAAGAACTCACCCAGACGATGCTTGAAGGTGACGCGTTGGCACTGTCTTCTGATACGTTGGACACGACGAGTCCACAACCTCAAACAGTGGAGGTGCCTGTAACACTACAAGACTTGCTGACAGCACGACTCGATGAACTCGGCACTTCAAAAGAGATCGTCCAACTCGGTGCAACGCTCGGCAGAGAGTGGACAGCCGAATTACTTCACGAAATTGCGTCCGGTGTCAATCTGGAACATCAGATTTTCACTGATTTCGCATCTCTGAAAGATGAATTGGATAAATTAGTCAACGCCTACATTCTCAATCGCAATGAGATGGTTGACAATCAGTTCCGCTATACGTTCAGACACCCACTTCTGCGTGAGACGGCTTATCAATCGCTGTTAAAAAGCAGACGTCAGCAATACCATCAGCAGATTGCCAAGGTGCTGCGGAGCGGAGACGGTTTCCAACCAGAGCTCGTTGCCTATCATTACACCGAAGCCGGGCTGCTTGAAAAAGCTGCTGACTATTGGTATCGCGCAGCACATCGTGCGTTAGAGCGTTCCGCAAATGTGGAGGGCGTTCGTCACATTATGCAGGGGCTTGCCGCACTTGAAACACTTTCGACTGACGTTAGCACACCAGAACAACAGATGGTTTCCATTGAGCAACGGGAGTTAGAGTTACAAACAACACTCGGTACAGCACTGATTGCGACCAAGGGATACGCCTCTCCAGAGGTGGAAGCCGCCTATACGCGTGCGCGGGAACTTCTTGAGATACTTGAAAAAACGGAAGAGACCTATGCAAAAGATGAATCGGATGTTCTGCTGGATCGAATAAAAGATCTTCGCTTTCCAGTGCTGTTTGGGTTATGGCTCTCTCAGCTGGTACGCGGACGGCTTCTCTCCGCACGCGAACTCGGTGAAGCCTGTCTCGCTATTGCCAAACAGACAGAAGACCAAGCATTTGAAGTTGAAGCATATCGCGCACTTGGCGCGACACTCTACTACCTGAGTGAATTCAACAGTGCCTTGGCACATTTGGAAGCAGGCATTGAACGTTATCAGCCGCAGCACCATCCGGTTCCAGCGTTTCTTCACTATGTAGCGGAACCCGGGATGACGCTTCTTTCCTATTCTGCGCCACTCTTATGGTGCCTCGGTTACCCGACACAAGCGGAAGAGCGGATTAATGCGGCGGTGGTAATAGGAAAGAACACGAACCACCCTTTCAGTGAGGCGGTGTCGCTCCATTTTAAAACCGTGCTTTATCAGTATCAAGGCAAGGTAGAGAAGGTAGATCCCGCTGCGACACAGATGCTACAGATATGTCAGGAACACGGATTTTCCGCCTGGGAAGCCGCAGCAACGGTGCTGAAGGGTTGGGCACTCGCAGAGCAAGACTGCTTTGAAGAAGGCATCGCGATAATTCGTAAAGGCATCGCTGCTTGGGAAGAGACAAGGGGTGAACTACTCCTGCCCCTTTTTCTCGCGCTCCTTGCCCAAGCATATCAACGGGCGGGGCAATACAGTTTAGCCTTACAAACACTTGATTCCGCATTATGTGTCACCACGCGCACAGGAGAACGGACCTATGCTGCAGAACTCGCACGACGGAAGGGCGAACTTTGTTTTATCCTTGCCGAGAAAGTTGAGGCTGTTAGCAAGGAGAACACGGCATCAACTGTTGCACAAGCCGAATCCCATTTTCAGGAAGCATTGACAGTAGCACGACAACAAAGCGCAAAATCGTGGGAACTCCGAGCGGCACTCAGTTTAAGCGAATTATGGCGGACACAGAATCGGGGTGAAGACGCATACAATCTACTAAAACCGATATATACGTGGTTCTCAGAAGGTTTTGATACGAAGGACCTTGTGCGTGCGAAAGCACTCTTAAAGGAGTTGGAGGTTTTTGCACCTGTTCCGAAACCAGATGAAGAAAGTCGCATTTAAAAGGGTGAAGATATGAGACTTGGCGTTGTTGGACTCTGCGGTGACTTCCGCACACTCACATCAGAAGAGATCGAAAACATTAAGGGTTTGGAATTTACGGGTTTGAGTTTCCATTTCCGCAGCGCGGAGGTTCCATCCGTGCCACAAGACGCTTGCACGCGTTGCGCAGAAATGTTAGAATCTGCGAAACTTGACCTTGTCCAATTCGGGATTACTTATGAGGAGTGCCTCTTTCATCCAGATGTCGCGGTACGAGAAGCAGCGATTGCAAGCGTTCAGCGCGGCATGGCACTTGCCGTCTCTCTCGGTGCACTCCACTATCTGTTTCGTCCGGGGAGTCTCAATCCTGATGGTGCTTGGACATCCCATCGGGATAACTATCTCTCAGAATCGATGGAACGGTTGATCGAGACTTTGAAACCGATTGCGGAACATGCCGAACAGCAAGAACTGACGCTTGTTATGGAAACACACGCCGTTTCTATTATGGGTTCACCGGAAACCTGTCGAGAAGTCGTGGAACGGGTGGGTTCCGAGAGGCTTCGCATCGTCATGGATTTTGTCAATCACTTTCAGACGCTCCGGCAGGTTTATGACAGTGAAGATCGTCTGAATCACATTTTTGACGTGATGGGTCCCGTCGCACCGATGGCGCATATCAAAGACATCAGCGTTCAGAACGGCTTGGTACTCCACCTCAATGAAGAGGTCCCCGGTGAGGGTGAATTGGCACTTGGTGTAGCGTTAAAACGTTTCGATGCACGCTATCCAGACGGCTATGGACTGATAGAACATCTCCCCGCTGAGAAGATTCCGCTTGCGAATGCGAACGTTCGGCGAATTGCCGCCGAAAACGGAGTGAATATCTACTAACAGTTATTAGTTATCGGCTATCAGTTATCAGTTAAAGAGGTGTCTTGTGGAGGTAACCCTTAGGAGCATTGCCACAAGGCTTCTTAACTGACAACTGACAACCGATAACTATTCCTCCCATGAGAAAAGGAGGGTTGAATCATGCTTAAAAACGTAAGGATAGCACATCTTTTAGGACATCATTTCCGAGTTTATACGCCAACCGCTATTTTTCTGTGGTTTACGTTTTTGTCGACAGCGTTTGGTCAAGACGATACGCTCACTGAAACGGTCGCGGAAGGGACACGGAACATTTGGCCGCAAGTGCGCCTTTACGGTGCGGTGATCTTAATTATTTTCGTTTTCAGTGCCTTCTTCTATCTCCTAAGACTCTTCCAAAAAGACAAGCTTCTGAAGACCCTTCTTAACAAATATGTCGTCTTTCAGATGAAAGATAGCAGACGTTATCGCGGCACGATGCGGCTTGAAATCACAGGCATGGAAATTATCTCCGAGGAATCTCGACAGCGCGGGCATGCCCCGAGTTATATCTTCACGAACGAAGAACGTAGAGATCAAATTGTCGCATACATTCGTTACCATGATGCGATGAACGAGCGGGAACTGCGGGAACGCGCGTGGGAACTTGAACGGGTCTACCACCCACCTCTTATCTACAAAATGGGACGGAAAATCCGAAATATGTTCGTTGCCCTCAGAGAAGCCTCAATGAGTGCTATCAGCATGGTGTTCCAAAGTGTTAAGAGAAGTGTCGGTGGACAGTTTCAACGGTACAACGAAATATACCAAACAGCAATCGATCAAAAAGGCGGAGATATAACAGGACTCGATAGGCTGGAAGAATCCACCGAACACATGAAGGAACAAGAAACTTATGAACGTTTGATTGAACGCTTGGTCGGCACCCGCATTAAAGTCCGAGTTCGGTTTCGTTCCGGTGAAAATGAACATAATACTGAATACACTGCTATCCTCAAAGACTACAATAAAGATCATATTGCATTGATGGACGTGAAAGATAAGGACAACAACGGTTACAGAGATCAATGGAGCTATGAACACGAGTTTGCCAAGGAGATTCCCAAACTCAACCGCCGCGATGATCGCGGTTTACGCGTTCGAGCAGAAGGCAACGATGAAGATGGCTATTCTCTTGTTTTTGAAAACAATACACCTTACCAGATCCGGCTTGGACATGTCACACTTTTTGAGGATGCCCCGCAATGGGCAAAGAACTTTGAATTTAAATACCATATCAACGCCTTCAGCGTTCAAAAACTTCCAATCCAACCGGTTGCTAAACATAACATCGCTCCATTTGAGCGCGTTGCGACGCGCGAGAGACTTACGATAAGAAATTATAAAAAAATTCGGCTAGACTTTCTCTCTTTCCGCGATGCAGATATCATCTTCCCACGAGCATGTTGTACGATTGTGGAAAGTGCGGAGAAATATCAACCAGAACTCTTTAGTTTAAGTGGCTTGACTGATACAATTTTAGACATGAGTAACACCGAGGATATTGCTATCGCCGATAAGGAAGGCAACGCGATTCACGGTATCAACGTTGTTCACGGATATGTGACGAATGTCAACGAAGAACGGATCGATTTGAAGACAATTGATGGAAGTTATAGTAGACGGTGGGACGTTGAAAACGCGTTTCGCCGTTTCGATAACAAATTCCGCCGTGGATTCCCGATCTACAAGAGACTCCTGCCGCTAAACCGCACCAAGCTTACAGCGCATGCTTCCGTCGTTGAGCAGATACACAAGGACCCAGTCCGGCACGAAGCACTGGCATCGCTCGTTTACCCGAAGCCGCGTAAACTAAACACAGCAGAACAGCGCGCACGCAGCCGAAAGCGAATACAGCATCGAATTTTGAGCGGTGTAAATGCTACTTTTAATGGGCAGCTTTGGAAATCGAGAAATGGACGTTCCAAGACCTCCAGCGTCAAGCGTTCAGAAGTGCAGATGGCGATGCCGCTCAAACTTATGGCACTGACGGGGAATACATCCACGGTCGAATTTCCGGTGCTTGAACGTTTTGAATATGTTCGAGATCACCATATAATTTATAGTGAAGTCCATGATTTACAGAAAACCGATCGGCTCCCAAAGACCGACATTTTATGGATCGGCAATGGTGAAATTTACAAATCTGGCTATCGCTTGAACATAAACACCGAGCATCGGATTAAAAACTTCGTCAGCCAAGGCGGAGTCGTCATCGTCTCAGGGCAAGACATCAAAACGAGTGCCAAACAGCGGCGCGGCGCAGGCTGGATTCCCGAACCCCTCACCGGTGTTGAATGTGACGAGACTTCTGAACTCTTCCCTACATCGAAAGGCAAACGCTCACGTATCTTCCAATATCCGAATCCTCTTAATGGGCATCATAGTGATCTGGATGCGAAGGATCATCCGTTTGTTCGACTCGATGATATGTGGTTGGATCCACTTGGAAAATGGACATCCCTCGCCAAGACGAACACAGCTGCTGCAGGTCTTCCGAGCGGTGAATTTGAAGACGCATCCGCCCTGCTACTCCTTCCCTTCCAGAAGGGACTCTACATCGTCACCAGTTTGAAGAATGAAACTGAGGCAGATGTCCGAGTCAACGATAAGATGATGGAGAATTTGCTCCATTTCTCTGTCAAATGGCTGGACCGGCAACACGGGGTTATTAGAAAACCGCAAATTAACGCTTAGCAGGAATAGCCATCAGTTATAGTAAAACCCGAAAATAAGAGGGCACTTTGGAAAACACCTCACCGCCGCTGGCGAGGTTTGGAACCTCGCCCTTCTGCAATGTCTAATTAATTGTAGGTTTTACTATAAGACGCAAGCGTTAGCACACACCTCTTTTGCTGACTACTGACCGCCGACAGCCATTCTGGTGAGTTGTTCGCTGTTTTCCCTAATGACCAGCGAGATCGCTAAAACGAAAAAGGCTATCGGCTCTTGGCTATCGGTTCTCGGAAACCAAGAGGTTTCATGAAGGTATCCCTCTTGGTCTTCTCTTTGCTGACTGCCGACGGCTGACTGCCTCTTTGCTATTCTTGCCAATTTCTGTTCATCTTTCTGTGTTGTGACAATCATATCCGCCCCTGATGCTTGAAACGCAGCCTGTATCTGTCGCCTGTCCGCTTCCGTATAGACGTGGTGATCGGGAAACGCCAGTAATTCGACGTTTTCTGGGTAACACCGCATGAGCGTTGCGACAAACGCATCTGGATTTCCAATTCCACAGACCGCAAGGAGCCTTTTTCCTTTAAGTTCTTTTATATCAATGTGGAGGTTTATCTCCTCTTCGCTGTCTTCAGATGCTAAAGGATAGAGATGTGTTGGCTGGTGAATGCTCTCCAAGATTAAGGCGTTCGGTGCCAACTGCTTCACTGCTTTTTTAGCACGTGAGGAAATATCAGGCGTGTCTGTATGTGTTAGTAGGATGAGGTCTGCGCGTCGGAGTGCCGTTGGTGGCTCGCGTAAGGTTCCCGCGGGTAGCAAGCCTTTTGGCTGCCCGAAAGGGTGTGTTGCGGGGAGAGTGAGAATATCTACATCACGTGCAAGCTGCCGGTGTTGAAATCCGTCATCTAAGAGTAAGACATCTACATTAAAACGTTCAAGCCCAACCCGTCCTGTCAGATAGCGGCTTTTACCTGCGATAATCGGAATATCGCTGAGGTGTCGCGCCATCATGTGCGCTTCGTCACCGCTTTCGGTAGGAGAAGCACATACTTTTTTACCATCCGAAACAATTGTTATTTCTTCACGAACACGGCGTTTATACCCGCGCAGCAAGATAGCGACGCGCTTTCCTTCCTTCTGAAGATATTTCGCAATGGTGATGACGGCAGGCGTTTTACCCGTTCCACCGACAACGATATTACCGACACTGATGACTCGACACGGCAACGTGCGCGTTTTAAACACGCCGATTGCATAAAGTCGATTTCGTATTGAGATAATCGCGGCATAGAACCAACTGAGCGGAATTAATAAGAAACGTATAGGACTAGCAAGAAGTCTTTTCTGTAACGAAGCAAGGTCGCGAGTGCGTGTGAATTCCATAGTAAATAAAGTTTGAAAATGTACTAAAGTCGCGAAGTCTGTAAAGTTGAAAGAAGGTTTTCTAACAACTTTAGGCACTTTAGAGCACTTTATAGACTTTCTGCAGCATCCAATACCAATTCAGCAGTGCGTTCAGCGGCGCCCGTCGTGCCGAGTTGTGCATAAACGGCTTGAAGTGCCTCGCGCTGCGATTCCCTTTTCTGTGGATCCTGCAGGAAGTCAAGGGACAACTCTGTCAAGGCAGTTGAGGTCAGTTCTGTCTGTAGCAGTTCCGGGACAATATCACGCCCAGCGATGAGGTTAGGAAGTCCGCTCCGTTCTAATGGGGTCAACGCTTTGACGATGTGCCAGTTAAGTGGTGTTGTCCGAAAGAGGATAATCATCGGTGTCCCGATGCATGCTGCCTCAAGTGTCGCCGTGCCGGAGGTAACCAATAGCAGCGTTGAAGCTCGCATTGCTGGATACGTTGCGTCTTCGACAATTTTGATGGGTGGAAGCTCCGTCTTTAGTTCCTGCTGGTACTTCGCGATGAGTTCGCGTGGGATTCCTGGGGCTAATGGGAGAATCCACTGTGCATCTGGATAGACTCTGGCGATGTTCACAGCGGCTTCCAACATAATCGGGAAGATGTGTTGGATCTCGGAACGGCGACTCCCCGGCATCAAGCCGATGACGGGACTTTCTGTTTCATATAAGTCGAGATGTTCGCATGCCGCTTGTATACTGAGAGAAGTTTGCGCAAAATCGACGAGCGGATGTCCAACGAACTCGGTGTTCGCTCCCGCGTTCCGGTAAAATTCTGCTTCAAAAGGGAAAATGGCTGCGACAACGTTTGCCCACCTCGCCAACTTTCGCGCCCGACCTGCACGCCACGCCCACGCTTTCGGGGGGATGTAATAGACGACTGGAACACCCTGTCTCTGTGCAAACTTGGCTAACGGCATGTTAAACTCAGCAAAGTCGACGAGAAGGAGTGCGTCGGGACGTTCTTGGCGGATACGCCGTTTCAGATATGCCTGTTTCCGAAGGAACATCGGCAGGACAGTGATCACATCGGCAAACCCCATAACAGCGGAGTCTCGGATATGAAAATCGAGTTTCACGGATGCCTTTTCCATCCGGTCGCCGCCCATGCCAAACAGTGTTATATCAGGACAGCGTGCCTTAAGCTGATGTGCGACCTGAGAGGCGTGGAGATCACCAGAAGGCTCCCCAGCAACAATCATAACTTTCGGAGTCATAGTTTTCAGAGGAATGGTTATCGGTTTTCGGTTAAGACATTGTGTTGGGGACGTTTCCTGTTCCTGCTACAAGAAACCTCTTTAACCGATAACTGACAACCGAAAGATTTTTTGAAAAAAAATCGTACTGATAACCACTCACGGCATCATCCCCGGCACCTTCAGCCCATCGGTTTCCTTGAGGCCGAACATCAGATTGAGATTCTGCACGACAGCACCGGCAGCACCTTTACCGAGGTTATCAATCGCCGCCATCGCTACGACGCGGCGGGTACGCGTATCAACTTCAAGCCCAACATCGCAATAATTACTACCGAGCACTGCCTTTGTCTCCGGGTATGTATCCGACGGAAGCACCCGAACAAACGGCTCGTTCTCGTAAAATCCTGCGTATATGCTGAGGGCTTCTTTAGTGGACATCTCCTCGGTGAGACGCATATAGACAGTGCTAAGAATACCCCGTGTCATCGGGACAAGGTGGGGTGTGAATGTCACGTGAATCGGTTCTGATGCAACAGCCCCCAATTCCTGTTCAATTTCAGGTGTATGCCGATGTATACCGATGTTATAGGCGACAACGTTAGACTCTCGATTCGGATAATGGGTATTTTCACTCGGCTTCGGACCGGCACCAGAGATACCTGATTTTGAATCAACAATGATGGAATCTAATTCCACAACCCCTTGAGCGACTAACGGCATCGCTGCAAGTATAGCACTCGTTGGATAACACCCGGGATTCGCCACAAGTTGGGCATCCCGAATCTTAGCACGATACCGTTCCGGCAACCCGTATATCGCTTGCGGCATTAATTCCGCGCTTGTATGTTCAGCATGGTACCACGCCTGGTATGTTTCAGCATTCTCAAGTCGATAGTCTGCACTGAAATCTACGACGCGTAAACCTTGTGCCAGAATTTTTGGCGCGAACGACATAGCCACTTTATGTGGAACTGCGAGAACAACGACATCCACCCTCTCTTTGAGGGAATCAAGGTCTAAGGGTTCAAACGCAGACGAGAGAAACCCGCGGAGGTTCGGCAGAACACTATCAATACATTGACCGGCGTAGGTTTCAGATGTGCAGAGTGCTACCTGCAGCCCGCCAGAGTGGTTAGCGAGAAAGCGTAATAATTCACTGCCGCTATATCCAGATGCACCAACAATTCCAATTTTTATCATTTACATCTCACTGTGTGTTTTTATTACAGGGTCATAAATTGTATAGGAATTGTAGCACATTTCGAGCGAAATGTCAAATCAGACAAGGGATGTGTAAAGTTTTTGTTACTTCTTCAACCCCGTAGGGGTGGTATCTCTGTAGAAATGCCGCTCATCCGCAAACCTACAATTTATCCTCCAAATCTCGACCGCTGACAACTGACTGCTGATAGTCATTCCAAAGAAATGAATTGACAGACCACCGTATACACGGTATAATAGCCATCAGTTATCGGCTATCAGTCAAGAGACATTCAGGGCAAAAGATAGTGCAACCGCCACATGCATCCACTGACTGCTGACGACTGACAACTTATAAAAAAGGAGACTACTATGAAGTTAGCACGATATGAATTAAATGGAACAATCGGTTATGGCATCGTCTCAGGAGAGAATCTGAGCGTGATATCCGGATGCCCGTTCGGTGAACATAGCGAGACGGGTGAGACTGTCGCATTAGCGGATGTCAAACTTCTCGCACCGACAACACCAACAAAGGTATTGGCTGTCGGTTTGAATTACCGGAGTCATTTAGATGGTGCTCCAGAGCCAGAGAACCCTGAAATCTTCATCAAAACGCCTTCCTGCATCAACGACCCAGAGGGCAACATTGAACTCCCTGATGGCGATGATGAAGTCCATGCAGAGGGTGAACTCGTCGTCATCATGAAGGAACGGACTCGGAAAGCGACACCGGAAGAAGCTGCTGCCAACATTCTCGGTGTAACCTGCGGCAACGATGTCAGCGCACGCACGTGGCAGAGCAATGATATGCAGTGGTGGCGCGCCAAAGCATCCGATACCTTTGGACCTATCGGCCCCGTCATCGCTACTGACGTTGATTATACAGACGCGCAATTGGAGACCCGCATCAACGGTGAAGTCGTTCAGAAACAAACGACCGCAGATCTTATTTTTCCAGTGACGACGGTTGCAAGCTTCATTTCACAGGCAATAACCCTTGAACCAGGAGATGCAATCTTTACCGGCACACCCGGCACAACGAGCGCATTGAAAGCCGGTGATGTCGTTGAAATCGAGATTGAGGGGATCGGTATCCTGAAAAATCACGTCGTAGCGTAGGAACGTCTGCATAGAAGTGCTTTCCAATCTTTCTGCTGGCGAGGAATTAACGTCAATGACAAAATTGTTTAGAAGCTTTGTATTATTACTGGTAGGCTTACTTGCTGTTTCAATACTCGCTGGCTGCGGTGCTGACGATGACATAGTCACGGATGAACCTGTCCCAGCTAACTTCGTAAGTGCAAGCCCGCCGGGCGGCGATATTGCCGCAAATGGCAGTATCACGGTTACCTTTGACAATGCCCCCACTAATGTTGAAGCAAGTGCTGGTACTGTCACGGTTGCAGGCAAAACCGCGACGATCACGGGTCCCTTTAACCCTGGTCCGCTCGCATTGACAATCACATGAGCTGATGGAATTGAAGTACTCCACTATACCGCCACCGCGCCTTGCTGCGCCCCGCCGGTAATCACGGGTGGCACTGTCTTAGACGGTGACACGGATGTCGATCCCGGAAGTATCAACAGCGACGGGAGGATCAAGATCACTTTCAGTGAAGAGGTAACCGGAAACATCGTCCTCCAAACTGAAGGTGGAGATGATGTCGGTTGGATCGCAACAGTTGCTGGCACCAAAGGCACACTTGAGCTTGTCAGAGGCAGAGAACTCGTCAACGAAACCGTCTACGTCATTGTCGGCAAAATCTCCGATGTCGAAGGCAATCAGACTGACATTAAAATCACCTTTGTAACCAAGGGTAAAGTGTAAATTCAAACCCTGTTCTGACTTGCGTTGGCGGGGTTTTTAATCCCGCCCTGTCCCAATAAGGAGGAGAAAATGCGTCTTAGATATTTCTCTCTTTTTCGATGTAACCAAGTTTCTGAAAGAATAAAACTTGGACTTAAAATTATCGTCCCTTTGCTGTGCCTCAGTATGGCAGGACAAGCACCAGCAGTCCTGTTGTTTCACGACGATTTTGAGAAGGATAAGATCGGAAGTGAACCCAGCAAATGGGAGGTCGGACACGACGGCAAAACAACCGCTAAAGTCGTCGCCGACCCGAAGAAAGCAAGTAATAAGGTTTTGTTGACCGCTGACAATCCATCTAACGACTCACGGCACGATGTCGGTGGATCTATCTATGTCTTCGGTGACGCGGGTTGGGACGATTACGTTGCTGAATGGGATATGATGTTTCCTGATGATTTCTATATGGGGATCGTCTTCCGTTTCCAAGACGGTGAAAAGTTTTATTTAAGCGACCGACGACAAGGTGGTAGAGAGTATCACTTTTACAAACGCCAAGGGGGTTGGGCAAAGGTCAAAGATGGGATGGTAGAAAACGAACCTGAAGTCTGGTATCGCGCACAATTGATTCTTTCGGGTGATAAATTCACCTTCAAGTTAAAAGAGCGGAAGGATAAGACGCCGTTTGATAAAATAGATCCAGCAACAGAAGGTGAAGACGGCACCTTCAAGACCGGTAAGTTCGGGCACTATGGGCTTGTCTATCTCGATAACATTTTTGTTGGTGATGCCGTTGAAGACCTCGTTTTACCTGTTGAACCGCAGGATAAACTCAGTACGACCTGGGGCGCGATTAAGGATGCTTATTAAAGGAAAGCATGGAATGGAAAAATTGGAAGGACGGAAGGGAGGAAGGATAGGCTCCCAACCTTCCATTCTTCCGCTCACCCATACCGAACCGCAAGGGAAAGTAAAAAAATGTCAATGTATATTGCCCATGGTGGAAAAAACACCGTCATCACAACCGAAGAAAAACACGCTTTACTGCATGAGGCACTCCTCAAGTTAGGTGGTATTCCAAAGAAGATCTTAGTGGTTCCACCGGATATAACCCGACTCCATTCAAATGCTGGCGAACTCACCCAAATCCTCTATGAATTGTGGGACACAGCAAACGGCACAACTTTTGATATCCTCCCCGCTATCGGGACACATGCCCCAATGACTGAAGCACAGATTGATGAAATGTACGGCGATTTGCCCAAAGCGACATATCACATCCATCACTGGCGGACTGGGTTATACCACTTCGGTGAAGTCCCATCTGAATTCGTTCAGGAGGTTTCGGGCGGCAAACTTGATTATAGCATTCCTGTCGCTGTAAACCGCCGTCTTGTAGAGGGGGAATATGAACTTATCATCTCTGTCGGACAGGTGATTCCACACGAGGTTATCGGTATCGCCAACGGATTTAAAAACATCCTTGTCGGTGCAGGCGGGGTTGAGATGATTAACAAATCGCATTTCCTCGGTGCTGTAGACGGCATGGAACGCCTGATGGGGCAGACGGATACCTCTGTCAGGAGAGTGTTGAATTACGCACATACCAATTACCTAAAACAACTCGGCATCCTGTATGTCATGAGCGTCATGGATGCCGATGCCTCTGGAGAACGCGTGATGCGTGGACTTTACGTCGGTGACGATGCCCACACCTTTGAAACTGCTGCAGAATTGAGCAGGTCCGTTAATATGACCTTCTTAGATGAACCGCTATCGAAAGTGGTCGTCTACTTGGATCCGCGGGAGTTTAAAAGTACGTGGCTTGGTAATAAGGCGATCTACCGTACACGGATGGCGATGGCAGACAACGGTGAGTTGATCATCATCGCGCCAGGGTTACGTGAATTCGGCGAGGACACTGAAATTGATCGATTGATCCGAAAATACGGCTACTGCGGCACACCCGCGACACTCAATGCCGTCTCAGAAAACGCTGAGTTACAGGAAAATCTCTCCGCCGCTGCACACTTGATTCACGGTAGTACTGAGGGACGTTTCAAGGTCACTTATGCAACGGAATACCTCACCCAAGCCGAAATTGAATCGGTTGGCTACGAATGGGCACCTGTCAATGAGGTGCTCGCTGAATACAACCCCGAAACGCTTGTTGATGGATTTAACGATGGCGGCTTTTTCTTCATCAGCGAACCCGGACAAGGGTTGTGGGCACTACGCTCTCGGTTTAGTGAGTAGATGAACTTTCATATAAAGAAGGAGAACAGCGTGCAACCGTTCAAAATTATCGTCGAAAAACATACTGATGGTTATGTCGCCTACCCACTTGGCTTGAAAAGTGTTGTCATAGGACAAGGTGATACATACGAAGAAAGTTTTGAGGATGTAACCTCTGCAATTCGGTTTTATATTGAGACTTTCGGGAAAGAAGAACTCGAAGTTGAGGAACCTGCTTTGGACGTTTTTGTAACTGAAGTGAGTATCTGATTGATGCCGCGTTTTCCAACAGACACCCATAAAATAGAGTTATCCGTGCGTTAGAGCGATTGGGATATAGTATAACGTGAGTTTGATATTAAACACGTAGGTTGGGTTGAAGGGGAAACTTCTAAAGATCGCACACTGCGACTGGTTTTTAGGAGCATCTGAAACGCTAAGATTATCAATATACGAGTGAAACCCAACGCTTTTTCCATTTTAAAGCATTTGGATTGTTGGGTTTCGCTGTCTTTGCGTATACCAACGGAGTATTGGAAGTTGGGCACTTGGGTATAAACACAGCGGCTGGCAACTTACCGTTCAACCCCAACCTACGCCTATATGGGCATTTTTATTTTTAAACTCACGTTAGTATAGGAATTGTACAAGCGTTCAGAAAACAGCACTGACGTGAAAAGACCCAAATTTTAATTTGCACAAGTGCAAGGATTGTGTTATAATTTGTTTTAAAGTCTTGTAGTGTTAACATCTTAAAGGAAATCATAATATGGCAATAATGATTCCAGATCAAATTTCTGACAGGGCACCACAGTCAGAAAAAATTATATTTGAAAACCTCATGCACGCTCCCGAGGCCAGAGAATGGGTAATTTTTTATTCAACACATGTGGACAATCCGAGTGATGCTACAAAACCCTACGAGATTGATTTCCTTATCATTATTCCTGAGTACTGTGCTGTTATCTGCTTGGAGACAAAAGGCGGGTCCTACGAAGTCAAAAATGGTAGGTGGTATCTCCTGCCATCTGGCATATCTGTAGCAGCTCCCATCCAACAAGTCCGAAGGGCGATGTTCGCCTTGGGAGATACATTTCCTTCCCATTTTAAAAACAAAAAATCTCTATTTTCACTCAGATCTGCTGTTGCCTTTACCCATAGCGAGTTTCCAACAGGGGCAAAGAAACCAAGAGAAGCCCTTATAATGGAAAAGGATGATGTTCAAGATCCAAACAAGCTATGTGAGAAGTTAGCAAACTATGCAACTACACTACTTACGTCAAACGTGAAGGAATTAATTAAGAATAGCCCAGAAAAGTGCCAGGAGGCACTGGATAATTTACGATGCGACTTGGAGCCACCCGATATGACCATCAAACCACCACCGGAAAGGATATTCCGCGCCGATCTGGAAACCCTTCGTCCACAGTTACTGCGATTGACACTTGATCAACTCAACAGTTTGAAGCGTGTAGAGTTGAATGATCGTTGTGTGATTACCGGTGCAGCAGGCACGGGCAAAACTGTCCTCGCCATGGAACTCGCAAAACGTCGTTGGGGGACTGGTGAGACCGTCGCCCTGCTGTGTAGTAATCCCTATTTGAGTCGTCGTTTTGAGAGGTGGGCAGAAACACTTCCTAATACTAGTAGTCTGTCACATTTATATTGCTGGATATAATTTGTTGAGTTTGATGCGTG
>JAPPBX010000072.1 GCA_026702755.1 Candidatus Poribacteria bacterium
AAATCAGATCAGCGTTAGATTCAGAAAAACTCGACCTTGTTGAACACGACCTGCGTGAAGTCGGTTTTCACGTTATCGAAAATGTGATTACTCCCGAAGAGGCAGACGAAGCGCGCGAGGTAATCTGGAAATTAGTTGAAGAGGATATCGCCAACGGACACGACCACAGTTATGGAGATGGCAAAATCCGACGCGTCTGGGCAATCGTTGGGAAATCACCCATCTTCCGCTATTTCATCCAGCACCCGACTGTCGTGGCGGTGTGGAAACGGATGCTCGGCGAAGATGTTATCGCTTCCACATTTACGGCAAACATCGTTGGACCCGGGGCACCCACAGGCGGTTGGCATATTGACTACCCGTATTGGGCGATGCAATCGCCTTTCCCGTCTGGATCGCTAACCGGACAAACGGTGTGGATGTTAGATGACTTTACAGAAGAGAACGGGGCAACGGCGTGTATTCCAGAGTCACACAAAACGCTGCGTCGTCCCGACTTGGGGGAAGCAGAGGGACTTGAGATGAGCATTGCTGTCGCACCGAAAGGTTCAATTATGTTCACGAACGGTGCGATCTGGCATCAGTCCCGGGCGAACCTAACGGACACACCGCGCGTCGGGTTGCTCGGTATGTATAACCGTTCTGTGATCTATCCGCAGGAGGATATGCCTCGACAGTTGACCGATGAGGAGTTGGCAGGCGAAAGTGATGTTCTCAAGCAGCTATTAGGCAGGCACATCCAGTTCCGCGATCCAGATCACGGACAAAATTGGCATCGCACGGATGCAGGATTTCGCCAAGCATAACGAATAATATCGGTCAGTTTCGTTAAATGTTTCACCAGTTTCAAATGCAAGGAGGATTTTTATGCCGATTGTCTCTCATGATGTTTTGAGAAAGTTTGTCTATGATATATATCGGGGTGCCGGTGGTACGGAGGAAGATGCGCGTATCGTCAGCGACCACGTCGTCGATTCCAATCTCGCCGGACACGATTCACACGGTGTTATCAACGCACCAAACTACATCGGTGGCATGGCAGGCGGTCCTGCCACAGATAAGATGGAAATTGTCAGGGAAAGCGGTGCAGCCACCGTTATCAACGCCAACGGTGCACTCGGCATGGTCGCCGCCCGCAAAGCGATGGAAATGGCTGTTGAAAAAGCAGAAAGCTGCACCATCGGTGCCGTCGGCTTGCATCGGTGTGGACACGCCGGACGGATGGGCGAATATCCACCCATTGCGGCACGTGCTGGCATGATCGGGATCGTCCTGCTGAATGGTGGTGGACGATTTATGCATCCACACGGTGGTACTTCCCGGAGACTACCACCAAATCCAATTGCCATCTCAGTACCACGTCAGGGAGGCGAACCACTTCTCCTCGACATGACGCTCAGCGTCGTCGCAGGTGGGAAACTTCTCGTCCAGATGGCACGCGGCGAACCTATCCCAGAAGGCTGGATGATAGATGCCGAAGGCAAACCACTCACGGATCCGAACGCGTTTCGTGAACGTTCAGAGGATACAGCCGTTATGCCCCTTGGTGGTTTTCAGTTCGGGCACAAAGGGTTCGGTCTGGGTGTGATGATAGATGCTATCGCCGGTGGACTTTCTTGGGCAGGGTGTAGCCGTGAAGCACCAACACGCGGTGCAAGTGGCATTGTGATGTTTGCGATTAAGATCGAGGACTTCATTGACTTAGCGGACTATGAACAGGAAATCGCCTATCTTGTAGAGTGGGTGAAATCATCTGCTCGGTTACCGGATATTGAGGAAATCTACGTACCCGGAGAATTCGAGGAACGGAGCCGCGCGAAACGGCTGCAAGAAGGAATACCCATCGAGGAGCCAACATGGAACCGGCTCGTCGAAGCAGCAGAACGTTTCGATGTTGACATCCCCATATAGAACTCGGCACACACCGTGTGCCGTAAACATAACAACAGGAGAAAAAAATGAGAATCTGTAGTTTGTTTATCTTGCTCATCGGCATTACGGGGTGTGCTGTATTGAATCAACCCGTTATTGAGATTGACGTGTCACATCTTACCTGTGAATCTAACCCAGAATTTGTAGATGGAAATCTGGAGACAGAGGGCACATTCGCAGTGAATGGGCTTGTCCGCAAAGCGTATCACATGTTCGGGGGCGAGAGCCGGCGACTCGCCTATTCACAACGGCGTTACATAACGCAGGTTGAAGGGAATCGCCGGACAGAAGCCATTATCAAACTGGACACACCTACCTATATCACCTATGTAGAAGTCTACCCCGCATCAAGGGTTATCCCAAACTTTGCAATGATGACGACGACCGACGATCCACCACGTTTTGATGTCGCCTTCGAGCGAGTATCCGACAAGCAGCATCAGGACATCGAGGGACTAAATCCGGTTCGTTTTCGTATCGGACGAGAGGTGCTTTATCTGCGGTTGGGCGCAGACGGGATTGAAGACAAACAAAATTCTACCCAAACTGCAAACTCAGGTGTTGAGATTCCGCTAAAAGGGGCTTCAATCCGTGAAGTCAAATTTTACGGTCATCAGACCCCTTAACAGGAAAGGAACAGGAAAATGAACAGATGGATGTTCAGCACTCTATTGCTTCTACTGCTCGGTGCTGTCGGTTGTGCAGCCGTTCAAGGAAAATCGGGAGCGGAAATTCTGCCGTCGCGTTTATCTTGGCTTCAGGATACACCCATTGAGGAGATTGCCCCCTCACAGCTGACCTGCGAAACCCATCCTGAGATAGTGGATGGCAACTTAGAAACAGTCGCGACTTTTCACGTACGGGGAGCCGTGACAAAAAAGTATGACATCGTTGGACAAGGTGCACGTTCCTTCGGTAAAGGGCAGTATACAGCAGAACTTGACGGAACAACCCGATGTGAGATTGTAATAAAACTGGAAAAACCGACCTATGTCAGTCGTGTTGAGGTCTACCCAGCGTCGCGTATCCCTAATCTGGCATTGAGCACATCCTTGGAAAAATCAGGACATCATTTCGGTCAATCAGGGACAGGTTTCAAACCTGTGTATGACAAACAGCACAGAAGCGTAGAGGGCACTACAAAACCGGTTAAATTCAGCGTTGCACGGGAAGTACTTTATCTACGTGTGACAGCAAACGCAATAGAAGACCGAGAGAATGCGACGCGGATTGATGACGAAGAGATTGACATCCCTTTGAAAGGGGCTTCAATACGCGAGATCAAACTTTACGGGAAGCAACCATTGTAGGAAAATTTTCCGCATCGGATGAAGAGGTGACGAAAATGAACATACGAATGTTTAGTATCCCACTGCTTCTGATAGTCGGTGTTATGGGATGTGCGATGCTGCAAGAGACACCACTGGTCGAAATACCGGCTTCGCGTCTCTCCTGCACACAAAATCCTGAGATGGTGGATGGCGATTTATCGACAGTCGGCACCTTTAATGCAAAGGGCTCCATCAAAAAAGAGTATGTGACAAACAAGGGATACGAGTCTCGGAAGTATCAGAGTCGTTTGAAAGGTAGTCTCAAAACGGAAACATTGATTAAACTGGACGCACCTACCTATATTAAGTATATTGAAGTCCACCCCGCATCAACCATCCCGAATCTTGCTTTGGATGTGACCGCTGAAGAGAAATCGCCGAAGTGGACAATTTCATTTACGGCTGTGGAAGACAAACGTTCGCAAAAAGTGGAAGGTACATTACCCGTGAGATTCCAGATTGAACGGGAAGTTCTCTATTTGCGATTGACAGCCAATGCAATGGAAGATGTAGACAATGTGTCCCACGGTAGGGAAATAGGTGAACTGCAGATTCCGCTCAAAGGTGCTTCAATCCGAGAAGTTAAATTCTTCGAGCGACAATCCCCTTAAATCGCAGATACAGCAAAGGACAAACCTCATGGACAGAACAATGCTGGTCAAAAAACCAACTTGTTGGAGTGCCGTATGCCCTTGGACCAAAGGGCATGATTTCCTTTTTTAGGGTGGTAAATTCCGATTGCTAAGGTTCGGATTAGTCCGCTGATTGTGCACAACGGAATCCGTATTCGTAGAGGGTATTGGTAGGTGAAAGCAGCAAGCGATTGGTGACGGAGATACCTTTGCTGCGTAAAGCCCTTACGGGTAACGTTTCAATGTCTGTGAAATTATTTATTATCCACTGCACCTCATTTGTCCCTGCCCGTGGGTTTTTTCTCGGCGTAGCAAAGAAAAAATCGTCGTCGTAAAGGTCTATACACCACTCCCAAACCGGATAGTTCTGATTGGCAAGTCCGCTGTGTATAGCGTATTCCCATTCTACCTCCGTCGGTAGCCTTTTTCCTGCCCATAAAGTATACGCCATTGCCGAAAACCAACTTACCCACGTCACTGGGTGATCAGCTTTCCCGCTCGGATAACCGCTGCCTTCCCAATCTTTGAGATAGTCCCCGTCGTGGTATTTTTTCGGGATGCGACCTTTCTGCCACTGTGGGTTTTCAATCAGAAATTGCTGGTATTCAAGATTTGTCACAGGGCGTGCGTCCATATAAAAAGCGTCAACGCTTCCTATTTCAAGGTTGCCAGCGGGTATTAATACCATGTTTAGTTCGACTCCTGCCTCTAAACGTTTTCAATATGTGTGTACCTTTTATGGTTTAGGAGAAAAACTTCCGGTCAAATTCCGCATAAGTTTTTGTTATTCATACGGTGATAGCACCCAACGCCTGAAGGCGTGGGCTTCGGCTTCGTAGACAGTGCGGTTTTCTCAGAGAGTTCACCGTCTTATTCTGTCTCCACCCGCGGGCGTTTCCCTGTAGGGTTCTACAGGCATATCGTCAAGTGACGGCTATCCCTGCCCGCAAAATGTTGATCGCAGCGTTGATGTCTCGGTCGTGATGTGAACCGCAGTCGGGACAGGTCCACTGCCGCTCTGAAAGTGTTAGGGTTTCATTGTGAAAACCGCAGTCGCTACACGGTTTCGTTGTAGCCGTCCATTGACCGATCTGAACAAAATGACGCTTATGTTTTTCACATTTATACTTCAATATCTCAACAAACTCATAGAAGGCAAGGTCGGAGACTTTACGACCCCAAAGCCGTTTCATACCGTCAAGGTTCAACGTTTCAAGCACAATTGTATCAAACTTCTTACAAAGTTTAGAGGCCAGTTGCCAATGAAAATCTCTGCGTTGATTGCTGATTTTTCGATAGAGCCGTGCGAGTCGTCTTACACACCTCCACCAACCGTTAGAACCTTTTTCTTTTCGTGAAAGCGACCTGTTGAGAGATCGAAGTGTGTTCAAAGACTGTTTCAAAGGTTGGCGGTGTTGTATCTTTTCACCCGTGGAAAGCGTCAAATATGCGTCTTTCATGCCGAAATCTGCCCCGACACTTTCACCCGTCGTTGGCAGCGGTTTTGTTTCTACAAAGTCCGTTGTGATATAAAGCCAATAGTCACCGCAGTTGTCTCGTTTTATCGTGATACGACTGATATTCCCATGAAACTCACGCTGCTTATGGAATGTATACGCTACTTTATCATGTCGCCATTTACCTTTATTCCATTTTCTGAAGTTGAGGGTGAGGCGATTGTCTTTCAGCGTCCAACCCGCTTGTTTCAACGTCAAGGACTTGAACCTATGCCGTTTCTTAATCTTGGGTCTGCCGCCAAGTTTCTTGAAAAAACG
>JAPPBX010000073.1 GCA_026702755.1 Candidatus Poribacteria bacterium
GGGTCTACGGGAAAACTATCATCGCCGAAGAACTCAATTTCGCCAATTTGAAAGTACGCCCCAGCCGGGTTCGATGCGGTGTCAAAAGTAACATGCCGAAAAAAACGATATCCGGTTTTTTGAACGTCGTAATCTTCCCCCGCTTCAAAAAGGACGACTTGCAGTCGCTGATCCCAAAAGCTTTTCCCGTCGTGAGCAAAGATGGTCGTAAACTTTTTGCCGTCGTTCGACCCTTGAACCTCCCACACTGTCGGGTCCCGCGGAGGGACATCGTTCGCTGAAGATACGGTGAAGTGTGTCAAGGCATACTGCTCCTCAAACTCAGCTGTCACGTGTAGACCTTCTTTGGGAATGCCACCGCCACGTCCACAGCACCATTTGTCGTTGCTGGGACCAAGGCGGTTATCAAAGACGTTAAACGCAAATTCACCGCCCGCGAATCCGGGTTCATCGTTGGCTGAGAAAATGGCGTTGTAACCTTTATCTGCTTCAGGCTCACCATCGTCTTCTGGGTCGGTTAGGTCTCCTCCTAACAGTTCATCCGTTCCTACCCCCAAGACTTCCTCAGCCTGTGCCATGTCGCTTGGGTTTCCGATAACACAATAGGCTATCATCAACACGAAGCCTGCCAATACTAACATAATTTTCATACCGTTTAATCTCCTAAAAAAATGAATCTCACTTTTACGTGAGTTTCGCGTTAAGTTAAGTAGGTGCGTTTGAATAAACTGCACCCGTTTTACTATACCAATCTTTACGAATCTGTGTTCCATAATAATATATTATTCCATATTATTATTGAAAATTCAATGTCATTTTTCAAAAATATAGAAAACAACGCAAAGAATTAGATTATCATAGAAAATTTTGTGCAGTTACTGCCCGAATTTCCGATGGCAGTACACTTTTTTAATTTTCTTTGTTCTTGACAACTCCGCCGAATCCAACTACAATATATACAAAGACTTATGCGATGATTTTCCATTTGAAGTTTTATGTCCTTATTGTGAGGTAGGAATGCAGCCATCTTTGCTGGCGAGGTTTAAAACTTCGCCTGTGGTATGTAGTTTGAAATTCCTTATTAGAAATTGCGTCAGTCCTAATCCTTTTGGAGGTAGAAATGTTAGATAATATTGGAAATGTAGCCGGTGCTATATGGCAGTATCTCGAAATTAACAACGAAGTCAGCGTTACAAAATTAACACGCGACATCGGTGAAAACCAACGTACAGTCCTGATGGGTGTCGGTTGGCTCGCCCGCGAAGGGAAATTAAATTTTGAGCAACGAAAACAGGGCATCTATATCACACTAAAAACACAACAATTGGACGCAGAAGTCGCATAGATTTCGGAAGGAGAACGAATTAGATGAAGCCACTTCGTCAGTTAACAGTGGTGCCGACATTACCCCCGAACCTTGAACCTCTGCGTGAACTTGCCTTAAATCTCTGGTGGACCTGGGATCGTGAAGCTCTCGGATTATTCCGTCATCTTGACACCGAATTGTGGGAAAAAACGTACCACAATCCGGTCGCAATGCTCGGACGAATCTCCCAAGAACACTTGGACACCGCCGCAAAAGACAGCGTTTTTCTCGCACGCCTTGAAGTCATTCACAAAAAGTTTAAAGAATACCATAAGACTCCTTCATGGTTTGAGACGGATCACAAAGATGATACGCTCAACGACCTAAAGATTGCCTATTTCTCAATGGAATATGGGTTGACCGAATGTATGCCACTCTACTCCGGCGGCTTGGGTGTCTTAGCGGGGGATCATTTGAAATCCACGAGTTATCTCGGGCTGCCCTTTGTCGCAGTCGGACTGCTCTATCAGCACGGCTATTTCCGTCAGACGCTCACGGCGGATGGCTGGCAGATGGCGGATTACCCAACAAATGACTTCTACAATATGCCCATCCAACCCGCGAAATCAGCTGATGGGACACCGCTCTTCGTAGAGGTCGCGTATCCAGAAGGTAAAGCATTCGCCAAAGTCTGGTATGCCCAAGTCGGACGTGTTCCCTTATACCTGCTCGATACGAACATCCCTGAAAATCAGAATGAGGAGTTACGGAATATAACAGATTACCTCTACGGCGGTGACGAACGCCTCCGCATCAAACAGGAAATCCTGCTGGGTATCGGTGGATACCGTGCCTTGACTGCGCTTGGTATCCAACCGACTGTCTGTCACATGAATGAAGGGCACGCTGCGTTTCTTGCGATTGAGCGTATCCGACAATTAATGCTGGAAACAGGTATCCGCTTTGAAGAAGCCCGCGAAGCCACAAGAGCCGGAAATATCTTTACGACGCATACACCGGTTCCCGCAGGTATTGACTGGTTCCCACCCGATTTGGTTAATCATTACTTCAGTGGTTACTATAGAGAACTCGGCATCTCAGCGGACACCTTTCTCGGTCTTGGTAGAACGAACCCTACTAACACCCACAGTGAATTTAGCCCCGCACTCTTAGCGTTAAGACTTGCAGCAATGTGCAACGGCGTGAGCCAGTTGCATGGACACGTCTCCCGCGAAATGTGGAAGGACCTTTGGCAAGGTACACCTGTCCATGAGGTGCCGATTCGCGCAATTACAAATGGAATTCACACTCGTTCTTGGGTTTCCGGTGATATGCAGAGTCTCTTTGACAGATACCTCGGTCCGCGTTGGATTGTTGAGCTTACGAATCAAGCCGTCTGGACACAGATTTCACAGATTCCAGATCCTGAGTTGTGGCGAACACACGAACGCCGCCGCGAACGTCTTATCGCATTCGCACGCCAACGGCAAGAGCAGAAGCATGCCGTCGGGGGTCCTGTTTCAAGGCTTGCTAAGGAGAGCGAGAGCGTCGCAACGAAGATTCTCAATTCAGCGGCGTTGACGATCGGGTTCGCACGCCGATTTGCAACCTATAAGCGCGCAACTCTTCTTTTCCAAGATGTTGACCGCCTTGATAAGATTCTTAACCATCCAGAACGTCCTGTTCAACTCATCTTTGCCGGTAAGGCACACCCGCACGATTATGAGGGAAAGTTGCTTATCCAGCGTATCTCCCGTATCGCAGCGGAACCGCGATTTTATCACAAAATCGTCTTTATTGAAAACTATGATATCTGTGTTGGACGCTATCTTGTTGAGGGCGTTGATGTTTGGCTCAATAATCCTTTACGTCCGAATGAAGCGAGCGGCACAAGCGGTATGAAAGCCGCAGCGAATGGGGCACTTAATCTCAGCATTGCTGACGGTTGGTGGGCAGAGGCGAACCATTTAGGAGGCGGTTGGACGATTGATGCCGGTCCTACCTCTGAAGACGGAAAATCCACTGACAAGGCACACGCGAATGCTATTTATGAACTCCTTGAAAAAGAAATTGCGCCCCTCTTTTACCAGCGCAACTCTGTTGATGATGTACCGTACGAGTGGGTTGCTCGGATGAAGACTGCGATGCAAAACCTTGCCCCTATTTTCAATACGAAGCGCATGGTGGCAGAGTACGCAGAGCAATTGTACTTTCCAGCGCATCGTCGCTGGCAATCTCTCAATGAAGCAGGTGGAAAGCGCAGTGTCGCCTTAGCACGCTGGAAAACACATATCCGAGACCATTGGCGTGATCTGCGGATTGAAGAAAAGCAGCCCGATACTGCGGCTGCTGTGGTTCAAAACCCTGAGTTAGGTGTTGGTGAATCCACAACACTGCAGGCGGTTGTCCATACCGATGTGTTGTTTCCACACGAACTTGCCGTCCAGATTTACCACGGGGTGTTGGACGAGGCGGGCGAAATCCGCAATGGGAGTGTGAGTCCGATGGCGTACCAATCTGACCTCGGAGGTGGTACCTACCTCTTTGAAGGGACATTCACCGTGAAGCAGACAGGCTTGCACGGGTATACCGTCCGTGCGCTACCACACCACGAGGATTTGCAATCTCCGCATGAACTCGGGCTTATAACTTGGGCATAGAAATACCGCGAGCAGCAGCGGAGAAGCAAGGCGCGCGTGCGAAGTGCGCCTACAAAATGAGGTGCCTTAACGCCGTGCATGCTGCGATTCCGCAGGTGCGCGGTATTCAACGTTGAGATGTGGTGTTTCTAAACGGACATGCCCTTGAAGGCGCGAAGTCAGACAACTCTCCAACGTTCCGCTCACCAACAAGGTCCGTTCCGCTGGATATGGTGCAATACCTGTCTCAAAAAGTTCCTCAATTTTGGCGATGAGACACGCAGAGTAAGTGACATTCGGGGTGGGTGTTAAGAAAAACTGTGTTGACACTGGGACCGACTCATCCTTCAGTTTCGCGGCAAAACAGTAATCTCGGACCGCGCCGTTGAGCATCAGAAGTGTTGCCCTTAAACCATCGTTATATTCAATAAAATAGGCAGCAGGGTTTTCGACGAGCCGGTAGATTTCACCGTTACCGATCATATTTTGCGTCCTACCGTCTTCATCCGTTAAACCGCACGGCGTATCGCTCCTCGAAAGTGCAGCTTCTAACAACTCCAGAGACCAGCGTCCGTCTTCGCCTGCCTTCCAAACTTCCTCACCATCTATTAATTGGACAGCAGCGACCCCGGTTTCGCCTCCTTTTCGGCGTTCAATCATACATTGCATCGCCTCCATGGCGTGATAATCCATCGGATCCGAACCGCCAACACCGACCATAAGTGCCTCTTCTATTTCGCACTCCAAGGGTAATTCGACATCGGGTAACCGCCATGTGACGGGCAGCGACGAACCCGAAAGCACCCCAAAACCGAGACGGTGTCCATCGTCCACCATCTCCTTCGCCTTCTCGAAACTATAGGAGAGGTGTTTGTCGTTGAAGATCGGTACGGCGCGTCCGTCTTCCTCAAAAACCTTGACACACTCCTTGAAAAATTCATATCGGGGATATAGCACTTGACTTTTCTCATTGGTAGGATAATCACCGTGTTCTCCAATCGAAAGCACTGCATCCACAGCGAGTTGATCGCCACCGCACCGGAGTGCCTCAGCAATGGTAGAGTAAACAGTGAAACCGAATTCTCTGGAACGGTCAGTGCTCTGCTCTCCCTCCGGTTTCTGATCAACATAGAGAGAAACGACTTTCATATCTGGACGATGCCATCTACCCTCTTTTGGATAGCCGACAAGAAAACGATCTGCAAAATGTTGCGCATGCGATAGGTACCGGTAGATAGTCGTAACAACAGCAATTCGTTTCATAGCTCATGTCCTCCAGAAGGTTGATGCCTCGGTGGGTTGATAGGCGATGTCTAAATGTGGTGTCTCCTGCCTTGTACTTTCGGCGAAGAGGCTGTCAACACCCGCTGCAACAAGTCCTGTCGTCAACAATGTGCGTTCAACCGGATAGGTCGCCTCGCCTGTCAAAAACATTTGCTCAATATTGTTGACCAGCGGTGAGAAGAAGTTCGCCAATGTCGTCCGCGCGGGTGGCATCGGGAGATACATCTGTGTTGAAAGAATCTCGTCGCCTGAACCGATGTAAGCGGCAAAGTTGAAATCCTGCACCAATCCGTTCATTAGAATCATTGTAGATTTCAAGCCATCATTGTGTTCATATTGATACGCTATCGGGTCTTTCACAATGTCCTTTAGTTCGTCCAATGTCGGAAACGGATTGTTGAACCCCGGACGTGATGGTGTGAGCGTATGGCTCCGACAGAGTGCAGCTTCAAAGAGTTCTCGCGACCAGAGTTTGGTGTGATGCGCTTCCCAGAATGCGTCGCCGCGATATGCCTGCAGCCATTTTACACCGCTCTCGCCACCCTCGCGCCGTTCTACCATACACTGTAGGGTCTCCAGCGCGTGGAAGTCATAACTGTCCACACCGCCGTAACCTACACATACCGCCTCCGAGACCGGTACACCAAGTGGCATGTCAATGGAAGGCGTGCGCCATGTAACTGGCAGTGAGGAACCCGCCATGAAAGCGAAACCCATAGACTGGGAGATGTCGTACATCTCACGCGCCCACTCCCAGTTCCATGAGAGATGTTTGTCGTTAAAGGTAGGTACGCCGCGTCCGCTCTTTTCATAGACCTCAGCAATCTGCATGAAGTGCTCATAGCGTGGATAGAGGCGTTGTCCCTTTTCGTTGGTGGGATACTCGCCGTGTTCCCCGATAATCAGGACACCGTCGACTGCAAGTTCCTCGCCGCCGAGGGTGAGTGCCTCCGCAATTGTGGGATAGCCTTTCATTGTGGGGAAACGCTCCAGACGTTCGCGGCTGAGATCGTTATCTTTAACCTGTTCGACGAAGAGTGAAACGAGATCCATCGGTGGGTAGTGGTGTCGGCTGTTCCATCCATACCCTTCTAAGAACCGATCGACGATGTGCTGCGTATGTGCGTATTTATGATAAATTGTCGCAATCGCAGCGATTTTGGGTCGTTTTTCCATCCTTCCTCCTTTAGATTTCACGGCGGGTTCATTGCCTATTGCGCAACTCTAATAAGGCATAGGTTAAACTGCGTGTCCCTACACCTTGTTTTTCAATTTTTTCAGTCTTTCAATTAGCGTTTTTGCATAATAGACTCTTAAGTTAACGGAATTAGTCGTTTTGAGCTTGCAAAAAATTATAGAAAAAGTGCGATAAACCCTTGTAAATAAAGGGTTTTCATGATATAATATAGGTAAGAAAATAGGGGGTTGCAGCCCCCTATTGAAACCCGAAAGTAGAGTTGCTTTTTTCGGTTTCACACTTATCTGATTATTGTATCAAAACCTATCAGAAAAAGCAACTCCTTTTCAGCAATAGGAGTATTTTCTGATGGATTTGATCAAGATCATGGAGATGTTCCCGACACAAGAGGATTGTATTGCGTACCTGGAGCGTCTGAGATGGCAGGGATCACCAGAATGTCCGGATTGTGAGAATACACAAATGAACGTGATAACGGACATATCGGACGCTGGAACTGCCACGATTGCCGATCCACTACCGAGATACCAACATCTTTGAGAAGTTTCTCAAGCAAAGCATGGAGTAAAGATGTGATACAAGTGTTGCCAAAAAAAGGCAAATTAGAAGTTTCTCAAGTCCAAAACGACTAATTCCGTAAATTTTTTCATCTTCATAAAACCGCTCCGGCTCGTCTAAACAAAGTGCGAAATCCGATAATTTCTTAA
>JAPPBX010000074.1 GCA_026702755.1 Candidatus Poribacteria bacterium
AGATAGAGATTCGGTTGTGTAAATCCATTTGTAGCTTGATTTCATAGAGCAGCACACGCTGTGTGGGTCCGCCAAACCTGTCGGTTCTCTGCCAGCCGACAGGGCATTGATATATAATCCGGTTCGTTGTCGGTGGTGGTGGTGGTTCGGGTGTTACGCTTCCCGTCTGGGCAGCGCGTCCTGGGACTTCAGTGCCCCGCACAGCCCTGACCCTGAAAGCATATTGAATGCCATTTTTCAATCCAGTTACAGTATGGAGCGTGCTGGTGCTACCTGTAGGTGTCCAAGTAGAACCACCATCTTGACTGTATTGGTAACCGGTGACAGGAGCGAATAAAGATGATGGGTCTGGTGCTGTCCAGCGCAGTGTCGCTGTCCTATCCCCTGTCGTTGGTTCACCGAAGGTGGCAGTGAGATCTGTAGGCGCAGGGATCATGGGCGTTACGGGTATGGTGTCGGCGTATATGCGGGGTATAACTTGCGGCGGCGGACCGTCGGGCGCCGGATATACAGCTGCGACCCTAACGTTATATTGATTTCCATTGACAAGACCTTCAGAAAGAGATGGGGGCGAGACACCTTTTATCACATAAGATGTACTTGATTTGAGAAGGGCAATTGTGTGACCCAAAAGAGGAGAAACGCCATAAGACGTAAAGGTGTCATTACTGGGCGGTCCCCACGTCAGCTTAATTTGGCGGTCCCCTGCTATTGCTGTAACATTTGTAGGAGGTGTGAGAGTTTGAGCAATGGCTTCAGTGATCCATAGGCTCATGAGGATGAGTAAAGGTATAAATCGTTTCATTTTTAAATCTCCTTGTTGTTTTTAGAATCGAATCGGTGTTTGGGTGTGTCATGCAAAAAAATCAGAAGTTTTATATTTTCACATTTGTTAATGTATATGGTATCATAAATTTCGGTATTAATCAACTTAAAAAGTGCGATAAAGTCAATTATTATAAGGGTTTATGCGAGTGTTGGATTCGGTCATATTTTTTGATATAAATAACAAAATAATAATGACTTTATCTAACATTTTGCGATGGACGCGACTTTTGCTAATTTCTTGTAGGTTGGGTTGAACGGATGCCACCAAAACTGTAAAAATCATAGAAAAACGAACTTTCTGCCAGACACGCCGCATCAACCAGAGACCGAGTGAAACCCAACGCTTTTGTTGTGAATGCTGCAACTCTGACGGTATGAAGTTGGGTTTCACTATGTTCTTGAGCGTATAGGGCAGCCTCTTGGATTTGAAGTGTGTTTGAAACACCACCATCCACCTTCTCAACGCCGTTCAACCCAACCTACAAGAGCTGTTTAGTTTCATAGTTTGGAAACTCATTTTCAATACCAATTCCTGGCGATCAGCACGCAGAGAGGCTTGTAGTATAGGAAACCGTATGAGGTTTAACAAATAAATTGGGTAATTGTGGAAACCACGCAACGTGCGATGAATCGCACGACTACGAACCGATCCACTTGTTATCACACGTCACAGAATTACCCGATTAAATTCTTAATCTTCATTTGGTTTTCTGTGCGTGTATGGTGCACAACCTAACAGGGGACGCTACAAAAGAGAAAGCGAAATGCCCTGATTATTCACTTAGGCGAATTTGGTGTTACTGGAAAAAGAACGGATGTGGTATAATAGTTATCCACATTACAGTGTATTTGAGGCATCGGAGGGCATCTTGATTAGCGAAGCGCGCCTAAAAACAATTCTCAATCAATTTCACGACCAACGTATCCTTGTTATTGGGGATTTTTATCTTGATGCCTACTGGTACGTAGATAAGACCCGTTCAACACTATCGTTGGAAACGCCGTGGCATACGAATCCGGTTGTGGAGCAACGCTATAGTCCGGGTGCTGCAGGCACCGTCACAAATAACCTGAAAGCATTGGGTGTCGGAACGGTTTATACATTAGGGGTCATTGGGGAAGATGGATTTGGGGGGACGCTGCTCAATTGTCTACAGGCGAATGGATGCTTGGCGGATTTTATGGTACAGGTACCAAATTGGGTGACACCTACCTATCTCAAACCGATTCACCGTGGCTATGAAGATGTGGAAACAGAGGGACCGCGATTTGATATTGAGAACCAATCCGCAATGCAAGAGACGGTTGAAATTGCCGTTATTGATGCTCTGCAGAACTGTATCCCACTCGTTGACGGTATAATTGTCGGCGATCAGATGCCGATTGAGAACTTGGGGGTTGTTACCAACCGAGTGAGAGAAAAGTTATGTGAGTTGGCAGTGGCGTTTCCTGAAAAGGTCTTTTTCGCGGACTCCCGCACGCGGATTGGCGCGTACCGAAATGTGATTATTAAACCAAATCGGTTCGAGGCGAAGCGTGCTGTGAAACCGGAGTGGAGCGGGCAGGAGGTTGACATGGCGGAAGCGGAGCAGTGCGCGATTGTACTCGCGGAGCGGACACAAAATACGGTGTACGTTACTCTCGGTGAGAACGGCATTCTTGTCTACTGTAAGGGGGAGTTCACCCACATTCCGGGCATCCCAATTGATGATGAGACCGATCCTGTTGGGGCAGGAGACAGTGTTTCGGCAGGACTTGTCGCGACGCTCTGTAGTCTTGGTGTTGATGCCGCTATTGATGCCGCGTATATTGGGAATTTGGTGGCTTCAATTACTGTCACTAAAATCGGTACGACTGGCACTGCTGCACCCGCGGAAATCCTACAATGTCATCGGGATTGTGAGAATCTAAGCAAGTTTGAATATTAAATTTCCATATCCATTGGAAGATTGGCAGAGGGGTAGTTTATTGGGTCAGTCCGATGCGGTTCATGAAGATTAAGAATTTAATCGGGTAATTTTTTCCGATGCCCGGTGCGGTTCCAAACCGCACCTACCGGGTCTGGGGGAACATAGAATTACCCAAATATTTTATTAAAGTTCATCTGGGGTGGGGAAAATACCTGAACCCCTCGTTGGAACGTTCAGAATTTGTTAGTAGCAACTTGGGTTATAATATTGCTTATGAATATTTTTGATGCGATAACACAGCGTCGAAGCCACCGCGCAACATTTCAGAAACGTGCGATAGATGCTGCTGACCTTGAGAAACTTATTGAAGCCGCGCGGTGGACACCCTCACCGTTCAATGTCCAACCTTGGGAACTGCTGCTCATTCAAGAAGCGGAGGGCAAAATAGCACTCGCCGATGTCACAGAGCAGTCTGTCGTTGACCAGTTCAAGGATGCAAAATTCTTGGATGACAACAGCCGGTGGATGCGTCTGACAGCGGCGGAATGGCAGGAACACGGCGACGGCGTTCTGCTCGAAGAACACGTCACGCTACCGAAACCACTTCAGGACGCGCCAGAAAAGTTGTTGCAAAGCCTATTAAAAAATGCGAAATCTTTCACGCTTTTGGGGCATTTAGGCGCGGGTAAAATACCTGCCAAAGAAATTGCCACACAGGTTCGTGAGGCACCGCTCCTTATATTGGTGACAATGAATTGTAAAAGGTATCCACCCGGTGAAGGCGGAACGCGGTGGATGTGGCTGAGCATGGGGATGTTAATTCAGAATGTGCTCCTTGCTGCAACTGCTTTGGACATCGGTGTGCAGTTTGTGAGTCCGCCGCTCGAACGCGCAGCGGATCGTGAGCATATCCGCCAACTTTTCGATATTCCAACCTCTCATGAGGTGATTACACTACTCAGGATGGGATATATGGAGGAGAGTGGTGGGAACTCTGTCCGCTTAAAACCGTCAGAGTTTGTGCACTTTGAAAAGGTAGTGTAGGCGGGCACAGCAACCCGCCGCCATCTAATAGTAAAACCTACAATTAATTAGACATTATGGGAGGGCGAGGTTACAAACCTCGCCAGCACAATTGACATTATGGGAGGGCGAGGTTACAAACCTCGCCAGCGAAGGAGAGGTGTTTTGTGTTTTCCAAAGTGCCCTGTTATTTTCCGGTTTTACTATAAATTTGGTATATTATGCACCGCGATTCTGTAACGATTCTTTCAATGCCGCTTTCTGTCTTTTCAGTCGCCGTTGCTGGCGTTGGCGGATTTGTGTCCGACGTCGGACCTGTCCGCTTTTACTCCGTGGCATAATTTTACCCCCTTTCTTCGATCGTTTTGGCGAGGTACATGACTGCCGATGTGCATCGCGCTTCTACCTCTGCCATTGCAATAGTAAGTTCTGCTTCTGAGCGTGCGTGTAACTGCAGTCGCTCTTCGGTAACCGTAATGTAACGTTCGTTCTCTACATCAACAAATTCGACCTGTTTTTCGTTTTCGTTCACTAAAGCGTAGTGCGTCAGGCTTTCTTCTGCAGGCGTGTCATCTCTCTGTCCCTTAAAGTGCTCTTTTATTTTTAAGCCGTTAAAATTTTTATAAAGTGCCCGAGCAGGAAGTTCATCAAGGGACACCGGTGGTATTTCTACCGCTGCAGCGGGTGGTGCTGGATCCTCCACAGGAGCGGTTGACATCTGTTCCATATCAATGCTTTCTGGTCCTCCCTCATCTGCGTGTGAAGAAGCCAATTCAGATAGGACGGGTTTCGGAGCCTCTACCTCGCGGTGTTCCAAGTTTTTTCCAGCATCTGAAAATACGGAAACCGGTTGAGATTGATGCCCTTCGGAATCTTCGTACTCCAGAACATCTGAAAGGATTTCTTTGACCTCCTCAGGATTATCAATAATGTCCGGTTCTTCCACCAGGACGCGCAGCGTTTCAATACCAATAGTTTGAATCATCGGATGAAACGCCAGTATTTCCGGTGGGGCTTTCTCAAAGAGCGATCGAGTAACAGAAGCCACCTCTGCAAGTTCTCGGTCGCCTGTCAGTTTGAGACGCGTTTCACATGCCGTAAGTGCTTGCTCTAATCGTCGCATGAAGTCCGGTGTAACGAGATGTGGAAGCACTTCTAACTGAAAATGTTCGCATGCGCGTTCCGCTTCAGGCAATGTGTTTAGTCGATCTGTGTTTGCTACCGTTTCGTATATTGCGTTTGTTAAATGGGTGGAATCTTCGGTAGGTTCAAGAAGCGCCGCTGATTCATCTGTAGGTGCGTCTGTTCTGTCTACTTGATGATCGCTGAGTGATTTCGTCACCCATTTGTACGTGAGTTCAAAATCGAAAAGTACGCCTTCAAGTTCCGGTTCGTCGAGAAGTTGCTGGCTCTGTGAGATACAAGCGTGTAAATGCTCTTCTTCCGATTTTTCGTAAAGCTGTCTGCGTTGTTTTTCAACAGCGAGTTGTTTTTGTCTGGATTTCCGGTCGCGATTTCGTTTTTCACGCTTCCGTGCCACATTTATGGAGCGGCGGCCCTTTTTCTTTGCCATGATAATGTTTTTTGGGGTCAATGTAATTATTTGATGAACTTTAATTCCAAATAGGGCGCAACGTCAAATTCCGTATATTATTAAGTATACATCAACCCAAATTTATTGTCAACCTTAATAGTGTAATAAGTGATAACCCAAGGGTTCACCTAAAGGGTCGGGTCTTAGCGTGAAGCATGATAACTTGCCATTATAGGTGCATAAATTTGCCATAATTTGATTAATTATGCACATAACCTTGCTTAATCACATACCATCGGGTATAATTATAGAAGTGGAAGCGTGGGTTATTGACTGTGCTTCATGTTTTCCATGCGATTTAAATTGTTATTTCCAATAAGGTTTTGCCTTCATCATAGGTTTCACTTTCATCGCATGCACTGTTTACGGGCTGCGACACGAAAGATGAAAAGATACCACACCCGAAACCCAGTAGGGCGGTAGGCGTATAGAAAGTTTATTTAGGTTATATAGCAGTTTTCAAGGTCTGACCTTCACATCAAAATTATTAAAGGGGAAGATTGTATGTATTACAGTAAATACATTAAACCGATTGTTTTCGCGCTCACTATTTTTATAGGCGTTTTGATGTGCGCGTTTGCGACGGTTATAGCAGATGAACACTCCGAAGAGCCGGAAGAAGTAGAAGCTACGAACGAGGCGGAAACGACTGAAGAAGCATCCGAAGCGGATGCTCCCGTGAGGCTTGAAAGTCTTGTTGTCGTGGGTAGCCGTGCGCAACCGCGCTCCGTTTTGGATTCGGCAGTACCGATCGATATTGTGTCAAACGAAGCCTTTGAAAAGCAGGGTGGCGCGGATCTACCGGACCTGCTGAGAACTTTGGTTCCATCATATAACGTCAATACACAGCCGATTAGCGATGCGTCAACAGTGGTGCGTCCGGCGAATTTACGGGGACTCGCCCCAGACCATACACTGGTGCTCGTCAATGGCAAGCGGCGACACCGTGCGGCAGTGATTCACTGGCTCGGAAATGGTCTGTCTGATGGCTCACAGGGACCTGACCTTGCACCTATTCCTGCAATTGCACTGCAACAGGTAGAGGTCCTCCGTGATGGCGCATCCGCGCAATATGGGTCGGACGCTATTGCTGGCGTGATGAATTTTCAATTGAAAGACAACTACGAAGGCGGTTCGTTTGAATTTAAACCCGGTATCTACCAATACGGCGACGGTCGGCAATTTGCGCTCGCTGGTAACATCGGTTTAGGGAATCCAGACGCGTGGAGTAGTCTCAGTTTTGAATACGGGGGTGCAGATCCGACCATCCGGTCTGTCCAACGTAATGATGCCATAAGGTTGATTAACGCAGGCAATTTTAGTGTGAAAGACCCGGCGCAAATTTGGGGACAGCCGATTATAGAGAATGATGTCAAATTGTTTGCCAACTACGGCGCTACCCTCACAGATACCATCGAGTTCTATGGGCATGCCAACTACGCCCGCAAGCGGGTTGAAGGTGGGTTCTATTTCCGAAACCCAAACACTCGCAATGGCGTGTTTAGCCCAAGCGGGAAGGATGGTACGTTGCTCGTCGGAGATCTGCGGGGTTTGTCAGCCGAGATGGCGGATTGGGAAACCCGCAAGGCGGCAGCGGAAGCTGCTGGAGAGGAGTTCACCGAACTCTCACCTCACGACGCTGACGATATCCCGATAGTCAACGACGTTCCTGACCCCGAACGGTTGCAAGCCGTCAAGAATGACCCGAATCTATTCAATTTCCAAGAGATGTTCCCAGGCGGATTCACACCCAGATTCGGTGCATTCATGTGGGATAGTTCCGTGGTCGTTGGCGTTAAAGGCACCGCGCTCAGAGACACGTTGGGTAAGGACTTAACATGGGATCTGAGCGGCTCTTTCGGACGCAACCATGCTGATTTCTTTATCTTCAACACTGTTAATGCTTCGCTCGGTCCAGATACACCGACATATTTTGATCCGGGTGACTATATCCAGACGGATTATAACCTCAACTTTGATGTAACCTATCCGCTCAGCGACATGGTGTTCCTCGCTTCGGGTTTGGAATATCGGGACGAAGGATTTGAAATCATAGAGGGCGAACGCGAGTCGCATCAGATCGGGCCCCTCGCAGCGCAAGGCTTCACTGCCGCATCCAATGGATTTTCGGGGTTCAGCCCGGTTGCAGCAGGCAAGTGGTACCGTTCCAACGTTGCGATGTATCTGGAAAGTGAAATCAGACCGATTGATCCGCTCCTGATCGCGCTTGCTGTGCGTGGTGAACAATTTGAGCTTTTCGGTAGCACCCTGAACTACAAAGCCGCTGTAAACTACAAGGTTACGGAAACAATGCGGTTGCGGGGAAGTTATAGTACCGGGTTCCGCGCGCCGACACCCGGACAGCAAAATACGTTCAACATTACCACTGAATACGATTTTGAGAAGGGTGACCTCGTTAATAAAGGAACAATTCCTTCCACCAACCCGGCTGTTGATGTCGTGACAGGCAAGGAAGATAACTCGCTTGACCCAGAAACATCAAATAACTTCACAGGTGGATTTACCGTTGATATTTTGGGCGTAAATTTCACGGTGGACTTTTTTGATATTCGGCTGAAAAATCGGTTATCGGTGTCCCAACACTTTGCATTGACTGACGCGCAGAAGGCGCAGCTCATCACCGCAGGTGTAACCAGTGCAGCGAATCTGGAAACATTCCAGTTCTTTATCAACGACTTCAGTACCACAACCAACGGTATTGACTTTGTTGTTACAGCACCAATACCCAACGGAAACCTCATCGCCGTGTATAACTTCACGAACACCACAGTTACCGATCACAATCCGGACACACTGGACGATCATCGAATCAGGGAACTGCAAGAGAATTTACCCGCACACCGCGGCACCCTGACTGTTGCGCAATCCATAACGGATGCGTGGGGGGTGCTCGGGCGCGCCAGTTATTTCAGCGGTTGGTTTGATTCTGAAGATTTCTTACAGAATCCAGATGTGGAAGGGACTGGAGAATACACTGGAAGGGTTATTTTCGACTTAGAAACCTCTTACACCGTGGGGGCCGGATTGACGCTCACGCTCGGTGGAAGAAATATCCTTAATACCTTTCCCGATGAAAATCCGAATGGTGCCGATTCTGTCGGCAACAAATATGGGCAGTTCAGTCCGTTCGGTTTTGATGGGGCGTACTGGTATGCTAAAGTCGGATACAGTTTCTAAACCTATTTCCTGAAAAGTGCTATATGCTTTTCGCAAAAGGCGCGGTTTTTAACCGCGCCTATTCCATTTGTATTAAATTTATAATTCTGTTTTAGATAAGGGTGTCTTTTCAAAAATAATGAAGGAGATTCATTTATGAAAGTCGCACTTGCTTTTAAAACGTTACTGCTTCTGATGCATGGTGTTTTAGTTATTTTTATAAGTTTGGCATCTATAGCGGTAGCACAGGAAACTGAAATGGAATCAAGCGATGCAGCCTCTGAACAGGAGGTCATAACGCTTGAGGGTGTCGTTGTAGTCGGGACGCGTGCGGAACCGCGCTCGGTTCTTGAATCTGCTGTCCCAATCGATGTTTTACCGAGTGATGATTTCGTCAAACAGGGAAGCACGGATTTGCCGGACCTGTTGAGAAACTTAGTCCCCTCTTATAACGTTAATGCGCAGCCCATCGCTGATGCGGCTACTGTCGTCCGCCCAGCGAATCTGCGCGGGTTGGCACCAGATCACACGTTGTTATTGGTTAATGGTAAACGCCGCCACCGTGCCTCCGTAATTGCTTGGCTCGGAAATGGATTGTCCGATGGTGCGCAAGGTGCTGATCTTTCTCCTATCCCTTCCATCGCACTGAAACAGGTGGAGGTACTACGAGATGGTGCCTCGGCGCAATACGGTTCGGATGCGATCGCGGGTGTCATGAACCTGCAGCTCAAAGACAGTTATGAAGGCGGATCTTTTGAAATCAAACCGGGTATTTTCCAAGCGGGTGACGGTCTTACCTACGCTCTCGCTGGGAATATCGGTTTGGGGCGGGAAGATCTCTGGACGAATCTGAGTTTAGAATACGGTGGCATGAATGAGACAGACCGCTCAGTCCAACGGGATGATGCCGCTGCCCTTATCAGTGCTGGGAATACGGATGTCGCTGACCCGGCGCAACCGTGGGGACACCCGATTATTAGAAACGACATCAAGCTTTTTGCGAACTACGGTGCGGGCATCACCGATGACATTAAGTTCTACGGTCATGCGAACTACGCACAGAAGGAGGTTGAAGGCGGTTTCTACTTCCGAAATCCCAATACCCGAGGTGCTGTGTTTAGTAATGATGATGGTGGGACGCTGCTTGTCGGAAATTTACGAGGTTTAACAGCGGAAATGGCGGAGTGGGAAACCCGAAAGGCGGAGTGGGAAACCCAAAATGTGGCAGCAGTGGAAGCCGGGGAGGCGTTCCCTGAACCGTCGCCTCACGATGCTGACGATATTCCTATAAACAACAACGTTCCTGATCCGGTTGCCTTACAACAGGTATCCAGTGACCCGAATCTTTTCACATTCCAAGAACTCTTTCCGGGTGGGTTTACCCCTCGCTTCGGTGCTGATACCCAAGATGCTTCGCTCCTCGTTGGTCTGAAGGGAACAATCGCGGACGACTTAGGGTGGGATTTGAGTGCTTCCTATGGACGGCACGCCTCCGATTTCTTTATCAGAAATACAGTCAATGCCTCACTTGGACCCGACACACCGACTGAATTTGATCCGGGTGATTATATCCAAGCAGATACGAACATTAACCTTGATCTGACCTATCCATTGCACGATATGGTGTTCCTCGCTTCCGGGCTGGAATATCGAACAGAAACGTTTGAGATTGTGCAGGGACAGGTTGAGTCTTGGGAGATCGGTCCGTTGGCGAGTCAAGGGTTTAGTTCAGGATCGAATGGGTTCCCCGGCTTCAGTGATATTGCCGCAGGGAGTTGGACCCGTTCTAATTTCGCTGGTTATTTGGAAAGTGAGTTGAGACCTCTTGACTTCTGGACGGTTAATGCCGCTGTCCGTGGTGAGTACTTTGACGATTTTGGTAGCACAGTCAACTACAAAATCGCGACGAACTATGGCATTGCCGACACGCTCAAATCACTGCTTTCGGTTGATCCGGGTGTTGATCTGAGGGTACGCGGTGGTTACAGCACCGGTTTCAGAGCGCCCACACCGGGACAGCAGAATGCCTTTAACGTCACAACGGAGTTCGGTGAGAACAATACGTTAGTCAATAAGGGGACGATTCCTTCCACACATGGTGCCGCACGTTTGGTAGGTGGTAAGGCACTTGAACCGGAAAAGTCGAAGAATTTCACGGTTGGCACGGTGGTCAGTCACGCTATTGCGAGTATCACGATCGACTATTTCAACATCAAAGTAGAAGACCGGCTGGCACCTTCACGGGACTTCAACCGTGGCACAGATATTACCGAAGCACAAATCCAGCAGCTTGTCGCTGAAGGTATCACGAGTGCAGGAAATTTACAGGAATTCCGATTCTTTACCAATGAATTTGAGACGAGCACCCAAGGGATTGATGTGATTCTCACGGCACCCATATTGGACGGTACGCTGAGTGTTGCTTACAACTATACCGAAACAGAGGTAACTAAGCACAATCCAGATATTCTCAACGAAGTCCGTATCAACCTAATACAGGAAGGGATACCACGGCATCGTGGAAATGTGACCTTGACCCAAGCTATCGGCAACAGTTTGGGGGTATTGGGCAGAGTGAATTATTACGGTCCTTGGTACGAGAATGCGGTAGGCGCGCAAACCTACAGTGAGGCGTTTTTGGTGGACCTTGAAGTCAGTTACGCAATCGTTGAAAACTTAGGCATCACAATTGGCGTGAATAATGTTCTCAATGTTGAACCGGATAATATTACTGAGGCAGAGGGGCCTGACGTACCCTTTGATATTAAAGAGTTTCCTGCCAGAATCGTTGGTAGACCCTTCGGTGAGTATAGTCCGTATGGGTTTGGCGGTGCGTTCTGGTATACTAAAGTTGGTTATAGTTTTTAGGATAGGACTTACGCAATTTTCTGATAATTAGGGACATTCCACATGCCGCTGGCGAGGTTTCAAACCTCGCCAGCAACGGAGCTGCGTGAGTTCTGTAGGAATTATACAGTTTATATTTTGTGTTGGGAAGCGGTTTAAGACCGTTTCTCAAGGTGAAGAGAAGTCTTTATACTATTTTTTATATTTTTGTAAAGCGAGGTAATTGAAATGAGCAATCAGTCCAGAGATGCAGAATATACAATGGGCCGCAGTGAGGAAGAGACACAACGCTTGATCGAGCAATCGCAGCTTTATGACGATGTGACACGCCGCTTTTTCCTCAGAAGCGGTATCGCTAAAGGGATGAAAGTACTTGATGTCGGTAGTGGTGCCGGTGATGTGGCACTCACGCTCGCTGAATTTGTTGGTCAGGAAGGAAAGGTCGTTGGTGTAGATGTCAACCCTGATGTTCTCAAAACAGCACAAGAACGAGCCGATGCAGCAGGTTTTTCAAACGTTGAATTCATTGCCGGTGATGCCCGAACGCTTGAATTTCCAGACGACTTTGATGCCATCGTCGGTAGACTTGTCCTGTTGTATATGTCAGACCCAGCAGAGGCACTTAAAACGTTGAGCACTCGTCTTCGCCCCGGCGGAATTGTCGCCTTTCAGGATACTGAACTCGCGCTCTACCGGACGGTTATACATCCGGATACACCTTTGATAAATCAGTTGGTTGAATGGGGGCTCACAGTGTTTGAACGTTCAGGGGCACATCTCAACATGGGAATGGAACTTTATCGGGTATTCGTTGATGCGGGTCTGCCTGAGCCTACCTTACACTTTGAGGCTCCGATGGGCGGTCCTGAGGGCTGGCCCGGGTTTGAGTATCTCGCCAACAGTTTTCGGAGCCTCGTTCCGCTTATGGAGGCGTATGGCATTGCGACAAGTGAAGAGATAGATATCGACACACTTGCAGATCGGATTCAAGCGGAAGTCACGACCTCAAAACGACCGCTCCTGTTGCCGCCGCACATCACAGCGTATGCCTCCCTACCGACGTAAAAGGGATCGATGTATGGCGAAAGATCAGGCGAAGAACTTGCCCGCGTCAAATAGCGATGCTACCTATACGTTAGGGCGCACCTCCCACGAAACGGATCGTCTCATTGAGCAGTCAAGAATCTATGGGGACTCAACGCAACGTCTCTGCAGACGAGCCGGTATAACGAAAGGAATGCGGGTGCTGGAAATCGGTAGTGGTGCCGGTGATGTCGCACTCATGCTTGCTGAGCTCGTTGGGCAAGAGGGACAGGTTGTCGGTGTAGATGTCAATTCGGTAATTCTAAAAACCGCACGCCACCGCGCAACCGAAGCAGGTATGCGGAACGTTGAATTTATTGCTGGTGATGCGCGAACGCTTGATTTTGGGGATAAATTTGACGCTATTGTCGGGCGATTTGTGTTGATGTATATGGCGGATCCAGGAAAAGCTTTTGCCAAACTCGTAACGCATTTGAATCCGCGTGGTATCGTCGCGTTTCAGGAGCCCGAATACACGCTTTACCCAGCACTCTCGCATCCGGACACGCCTCTCATGAACCAACTTGTTAGGTGGATCTTGGACGTGTTTGAACATTCAGGAGCACATCTTGACATGGGAATCGGTCTTTATCGTGCTTTTGTTGACGCAGGTTTGCCACCACCAACGATGCATCTTGAGTCTCCAATCGGTGCCGCTAAAACATGGGCAGGCTACCGATATATGGCGACTATTTTCCAAAGTCTCCTTCCGCTTTTAGAGAAGTACGGACTTGCGACAGTCGATCAGGTAGATGTCAATACGTTAGCTGCACGTCTTCGGCAGGAGGTACTCGCATCGAAACGTCCGTTTTTCTTACCGCTACATATAACTGCGTATGCAGTACGCTCAACCTGAATTAACTGAGGATGGTGAAGTCGCATCCTTGGTGCGACAATTTCTGATGATAACAACCGATGGTTGATAAACTGAAAAGGATAAAAAATGTAATTTTGGGTTGATATGCGGATTGAAATGTGGTATAATTTATTACATAAAATTAACTTAACATAATTCCATCTAACCTATAATCGCGCTTTTGGTGCGCGTGCGTCAGATGGGGTTCACTTAATTAATCTCTGCTCCCTGCTTTTATTGTAGTGGCAGTGGAGCCATTAGTCCGAAGAGAGGCACGAAATTTGAAACCTTACGAACTCCTGCTTATCATCACGCCTGACCACGATGAAAACGAAGCAGAGGCTCTTACGAATCAAGTGAAGGGCATTATTGAAAACGGGGGTACCCTCCTGAAAGTTGATCCGTGGGGCAAGAAGCGACTCGCCTATCCAATCCGGAAACGGAGTGAAGGCTATTATGTGCTCTATATTTTTGAGTGCGAAACGAGTTTTGTCGCGGAACTGAACCAATCCTTGCATGTCATTGAAGCGATTTTGCGCTATATGGTCGTCCAATATGAGGATGATATTGAGAAGTTGAAAGCGGAACTCACCGGCGAGACAGGCGAGGATAAGGAATCGACGTCAGATGAGAAACCCACATCGGATCAAGAATCAACACCGAGTGAAGATTCGACATCGGGTGATGATACAGCAACTGAAGAGACAACAGATGATGATGCAGCGGCTGAAGATGCAACAGAATCTGCCTAAATAAGCGTCATCTAAATTTAAGCGAGTTTTTGGCTTGTAGGCAACCTCCAAAGGTCCGAGCCTACAGATGAAGAGGAGAAACCATGGCAAGTTACAACAAGGTCATCTTGATGGGAAATCTGACTCGCGACCCTGAAGTAAAATTCCTGCCGAGCGGGACAGCTGTCGCGAATTTTGGGTTGGCTATGAATGAAAGTTACACGGATCAGCAGACTGGTGAAAAGAAAGAGTCCGCCTGTTTTGTTGACGTAGAAGCATGGGGTAGACAAGCTGAGATTGTAGGTGAATATTTCAGTAAAGGCAGACCGATTTTGGTTGAAGGTTCCCTCAAATACGATTCGTGGGAAGCCGAGGATGGCACTAAGCGGAACCGACTTAAAGTCCGCCTGCAACGGTTCCAATTTGTTGGGCGACGCGATGAAGATGAGATGGGCGGTGGTTACGCGGATGCTCAACCTGCAGCGGCACCAACACAGTCCGCGCCTTATGAAGATGCGCCTGCACCTGCACCGAGCAGCACACCTTCCGCAACGGAAGACGACATCCCGTTTTAAATATGGCTATCAGCCGTCGGCGATCAGGCATCAGTCTATTAACCATCGGTTCTCTATCAGCAAAGACCGCGTTGACGACGCGATCTTTGCTGATTGCTGATTGCTGACCACTGACGGCTATACTAAAAAAAGGAACTGAATTGATATGGCATTCCGTCGCAGGCAGCGCTACAACAAAATTGAGTCTTTCGACTACAAAGATGTAGATATGCTGCGAAAATTTATTAATGAACGTGGCAAAATTGTGAGTCGCCGGGTTACGGGACTATCGGCGAAACAACAGCGAATGGTGACGCGTGCAGTGAAGCGCGCACGCAATATGGCACTCTTGCCATTTACACGATAGATAAAAGTGGGGTTTCAGGCATAATAGAACCGGTTGCCCTACAAAAAATAGTTTAGGTTTTCAATTATGGAAGTGATTCTAAAGAAAAGTGTGGAAGGGCTCGGGGCACCGGGCGATGTATTGAAGGTCGCAGATGGCTATGCACGCAACTACCTGATCCCGATGCAGCTGGCGGTGCATGCAACGGAACGGAATCGTCGCCACCTTGAGCATGAGAAACGAGTAATTGACCACCAGGAAGCGAAAGATAAAGAGCACGCGCAGGAAATCGCTGCGCAGATGGCTGGTGTTACATGCACACTGAGTCGGCGTGCCGGCGAAAACGACCGGCTTTTTGGTTCTGTTACCTCTATGGATATTGCTGAGGTTGTACGGGCTCAGGGCTTCGACTTGGAACGCCGATTCTTTGAACTTGTAGAACCGATTCGTGAACTCGGTGTGTTTATGGTGCCCGTCAGGTTGCATACGGATGTTATTGTTGAACTCCGTGTTGTTGTTGAACGTGAAGAATAATTATGCAGGCACAAGCGGTTGATACTCTCTCTGACAAGGAAGCTGAACAAGCCGTACTTGGCGCGATGATGACTGAAAAGTCGGTAATTCCTCAGGTAATTAATCTACTGGGGCATACCTCTGACGCATTTTTTACGACCGACCATCAGCTTATCTACGCAGCCATCCTTGCTGTGTATGACCGCGTTAGCAATGCGGATCCGCTTCTTGTTGCCGATGAATTAAAACGGACGGATCAAATCAATCGGGCGGGGGGTGCTGGCTACCTGTATGAACTCCAAGCCCCCATTGTGGAGACGGAAAGTACGGAGTTTTATGCGGATATTTTGCATGAGAAGTCGACGCGGCGTCGGTTGACCCAAGCGGGGGGGCAGATTCGCGAACTTGCTCAAGATGAAACCATAGAACTTACAGAGATTCTCAATCAATCGCAGGAAGCCGTCTTTGAACTCGGACAAAATGACTCCCAACGCGGATTTCATTCTATCCGTCCGTTGATTACAACGAGTATAGACGCAATAGAAAAACTCTACCACAAAGCCGATCGGTTCTTAGGGGTGCCGACCGGCTTTATGGATTTTGACCACATGACATCGGGGTTGCAACCGGGTAATTTTATTATCATTGCCGCGCGACCGAGTATGGGAAAAACGACCTTAGTGCTAAATATGGCACAAAACGTCGCGCTTGAACAGGAGCGTCCAGTCGCCATCTTTAGTCTTGAGATGCCGGCACAGGATATCGTCATGCGGATGTTATCCGCGGAAGCCCGGATTGATTTTGGACGACTCCGAACCGGTAATTTCAGTGAGGATTATTGGAGACCTTTGACCGAAGGCGCGAGTCGGTTGGCTGAGGCACCCATCCTCATTAATGATAACCGTGGGCTTACCGTTCAGGGGCTACGCGCCGAGGGACGACGCCTGAAAGGCGAATACAACGATCTCGCACTCATTATCGTTGACTATCTGCAGTTGTTGAGAGGGACGGGCAGATATAATGCTCGTGAACAGGAGATTTCCGAAATCTCACGTTCCTTGAAGGTACTCGCGTGGGAACTCAATGTCCCGATTATTGCTTGCTCGCAGTTGAGCCGTGAAGTTGAACGCCGTCCGGATAAGCAACCACAGCTTTCAGATTTACGCGAATCTGGCGCAATTGAACAGGATGCTGACATCGTTGCCTTCTTGTATCGTGAAGATTATTACGAGGAAGAGGAGATCGGAGATAGGGTTGAGGCGAACCTGATGATTAAAAAACAGCGTAACGGGCCAACTGGAACAGTCGTTCTCTATTTTACTAAAAAACAGATGCGATTTGAAAATCCTAATTAAACAAAAATATGGATCAGCAATCCACTACAAGTGAAACCTCTGGTGGTTTCCGTGATTTGATTAAGATTCGGTTGCATAATGTGCTTTCCGAGATAGGACAAGCCTTTACGCTCTTTTTTCAAACCCTTGTTCAAATTTTCCGCCCTCCCTTTCAGTTTGATTTGTTAATTAAGCAATTATTGTTAGTCGGTTTCAATTCTCTGGCTGTCGTTATTGTCTCAGGGTTTTTCACCGGAATGGTGCTCGGTGTTCAGGGTTACATTCAACTCAAACCTTATGCGGTGGAAGGGTCAGTCGCGAGGTTTGTTTGTGTCTCAGTCGTGAAGGAACTCGGACCGATGATAACCGCATTCGTGCTTGCGGGGCGTATCGGCGCATCAATTACTGCTGAACTTTCGACGATGAAGGTTACGGAGCAAATTGATGCCCTTGAAGTAATGGGCACGAATCCAGTCAAATATTTGGTGGTGCCGCGTTTTCTCGCTTGTTCTATGATGCTGCCGACGCTTACTATCTATTCAACATTTGCGGGTATTGCTGGTGGTTTTGTTGCTGTTGTTGCCCTATTTGATGTAAATGGCTACTTTTTTCTCTTGGAAGTACAAAAAAATCTTTTTGTTGGAAGTGTTCTCATTAGTTTAATTAAAGCAACCTCTTTCGGGATGGCAATTGCTGCAGTTGGGTGCTATAAGGGGTTTACTATCTCGACAGCAGGTGGTGCTGAAGGTGTTGGCACTGCTACAACGGGTTCTGCTGTTATTTCACTTGTTGCTATTCTTGTACTGGATTTTGTCTTAAATCATATCCTCTTTAACATCCTTGGGTTGGTATAATCAGCTTGTCAGTAACCAGTTATCAGTTAAAGAGATGTTCGTGGCAGCCATAAGAATCTCTTTAACTGGTAACTCAAGACTCGTAACTCGTAACTAAGGCAAAAAATATGATTTCGATTAAAAATGTCACCAAAAATTTTGGGGGGAAAAACGTTTTAAACGGACTGAGTCTTGAAATTTCGCGTGGTGAGACGCTCGTAGTTATGGGGCAAAGCGGGTGTGGTAAAAGTGTACTTCTCAAAATTATCACAGGGCTGATTTCTGCCGATTCCGGTGAAATCTGGTTTGATGGCACAGAAATATCAAAACTGAAAACGAAAAAAATGAATATCCTCCGTCGAAAAATCGGGATGCTGTTTCAGTCTGCCGCCCTTTTTGACTCGATGAGTGTCGCTGAAAACATCGCTTTTATGCTTGATCAACATACCGATCTTAGCAAGCAAGAGATGCGTAAGATCGTTGATGAGAAGCTCAGCCTTGTTGATTTAGAGGGAGTCCAAGACTTACGGCCAGCCGAATTAAGCGGCGGCATGCGGAAACGAGTTGGCCTTGCCCGGGCACTCGCGTTTGAACCGGAAGTTATTTTTTACGATGAACCCACAACAGGACTGGATCCGGTTACCTGCACTGAGATCAATCAACTTATCAGAGACCTCCACGAAAGGCTGCGAGTCACTTCCGTCGTGGTAACGCATGATATGCACAGTGCTTTCAGTGTTGCTACACGGATGGCTATGATTCATGAAGGTGAAAAGATTGCAGACGGAAGGCCAGATGAGATCATCAACATCGACAATCCCATTTTGCAACAGTTCATCCTATTTGGAGCACCAGACCAGATTCTCAACATGGAAAATCCCATTTTGAAAACATATTTGGGGAGATAGGATCGTATGAACTTCTGGACCGCGTCCGTAAAAGTCGGTGTAATGATTCTAATAGCGATCGTCTTTTTGACAATCCTTCTTACAAATGCTGAGAATTGGCCGTGGGCGGCTGCTGGCGACGAATTGACTTTTCAATTTCGGTCCGTTAATGGACTCTATGTCGGTGCCGGTGTTTACCTATCTGGTGTTCGGATTGGCAAAGTGACCGCCATTGAACTCCGTCCTGAAACTGATAATGTTTACATCAAGGCGAAAGTCGAAAACGGATTTGAATGGTTAAGAGAAGACTGTGGTGCCAGAATTTCTATGAACGGGTTCGTCGGTGAGATTTATATTGCGCTTGATAATGGACCCATCGGGAACCCGCTTTTAAAACCGGCGAATCTACCGATTGTCGGAAAAGACCCGGTTAATGCTCTGGAACTTCTTGAACAGACAAGTGCCGGTATGACACAAGCGATTGAACTTACAAGTGCTGCGAATGAGGTGCTTCAAGCAAATCAAGAAGCAATTCAGCTCGCCATCAAAGAAATTCGGGAAGTTGTTGCGATCACTGGCAAAACTATTGAAAAATTAAGTGCTGATTCTGAGGAAACAGTGCGGACCTTGACACAACTCGCTTTAGAAAATGATAAGCGTTTTCAGGAGACGCTCGTAAAGGTGAACAACCTGCTCACGCAGCTTGAAGGCGATTCTCTCATGGTCAGCAGCCACGTGTCTGACATTACACGTGAGGTCTTGCGCTTGCTCAATCAGAATTCGCCGAAACTCAATACTATTTTTACTGATGTCCGAGCAACGACATCAGAATTCCGACAGATAGCCCAGAATTTTCGGATGGATTTCAACACGTTAGCTGCTCAAGTTTCCGCCCTCGTTTCGCAAAGTAGCGAGGCTATTAAAACGGGGGAAGCCAACATTGAACCAATCTTAGAAAATCTACGGACAACAACAGCCGCAGTCGCCTCATTGGAGGCAAACGTCAGTCGTCTCCTTGACACACTGAACGAAGGAGATGGCACCGTTTCACAACTCCTAAATACATCGGAGCCGCTTGAAGATGTCCAGCGCACCTTGCAAGATTTCGGTCAAGCGATGAACGCAGTAACAGAACTCTCTCAACGAACCGAAAAACGATTACAGACGTTTGAACTACCACAAGTCAGATGGGATTACGAACTCCGCTATTTAAGTCTTGAAGAGCGACTCTATAACGAATTGGCATTTTCACTCTTCCAGCGCCCCAATGCTCGGTATAGGTTCGGGGTGGGTATTCGGGACGAGAAGGCTCGGTTTGAACTTCAGTATGAACACGATGTGACCGATTTTCTCGGCGCACGTGCTGGAATCATGCGTGCTAAAGTCGGTGCTGGATTGGATTTGTGGTTGTGGTCCCGACGCTTCGGTATCAGCGTGGAAGGCGTGGGATTGACGAGTAGGGAACCGGAACTGAACACAGAAGTGGCATTCCGGTTTTTCCGATACGGGCAATTCCTTGTTGGTGCTGAAAATTTGACCGGTGAACGGCGGTGGACAACAGGATTCCGTTTTTTTACAGGTGAGTGGTAGTATTAGCAGTGTACTTTTGGGAAGCAAAACTCCGGTTTCAAGCCACGTCAATAGCAGCGTGATTGGTAACATCGCAGATGGCACGAGAGAAACGTAAATTTGTCTGTCAAGAATGTGGATATATAACACCAAAAACACTCGGACGGTGTCCGAGTTGTAGAAGTTGGCAAAGTTTTGCCGAAGAGATAGAGACGCTTGACACGCCCTCAAAACATCGCGGGATCGGACAAGCCGCTCGTGGTCCTGAACCTATCTCGAAAGTTACAGCGAGCGACGTAGAACGACATTTAACTCAGATGTTAGAGTTTGACAGGGTACTCGGCGGCGGAATCGTGCCGGGTTCTGTGGTACTCATTGGTGGTGATCCGGGAATAGGTAAGTCTACACTGTTGCTTCAAGCGGGTGACGCGTTGAGTCGGAACTATGGAGATGTACTTTACGTTTCTGGTGAAGAATCTGTTAGCCAGACGAAACTCCGAGCAAATCGGCTCGGTGTCGTGTCTGATAGGCTTTATGTATTGTGTGAAAACAATTTGGAGCAGATTCAAAAATATATTGAAGAACGGGAACCGAAGGTTGTCATCGTAGATTCTATTCAGACGGTTTATTTATCGAATATTCCGTCTGCCCCGGGAAGCGTTACGCAGATTCGTGAGTGTGCTGGCCATCTCTTGATTTGTGCGAAAAATCGGAATATTCCAGTATTTCTGGTTGGGCATGTAACAAAAGAAGGCGCGCTCGCTGGTCCTCGGGTCTTGGAACACATGGTGGATACCGTCCTCTATTTTGAGGGCGAGCAGCATCACATCTATCGTATCCTCCGAGCGATTAAAAATCGATTCGGTTCGACGAACGAGCTGGGTATCTTTGAGATGCAGAGCACGGGCCTCGCGGATGTGATGAATCCATCAGAGCTTTTTCTAAGCAATAGAGACGAAGAAGTTTCAGGTTCTGTCGTCGTTTCAAGCATGGAGGGGACCCGTCCATTGCTCATGGAGGTACAGGCACTCGTTGTGCCTACCCATCACGGCAATCCTCGTAATACGGCAGCTGGCGTGGATCGGCATCGGATTGCTTTACTCATTGCTGTACTTAACAAACGCGTGGGGATTGATGTAGGTGATGCTGATGTCTTTGTTAACATTACGGGTGGCTTACGCGTTGATGAACCCGGCATTGATCTCGGGGTCCTGATGGCGATATGCTCAAGCCATCGCGATATTCCTGTGGACAGGCACACTGCTGTGATTGGAGAGGTTGGACTTGGGGGTGAGATTCGACCCGTGACGCATGTTGAGCGACGAATTCGGGAAGCCGCAAAATTGGGGTTCAAACGCGTGATCTTTCCTGAATACAACCGTAAAGGTTTGGAAATTGATGAGGATATTGAACTTGTGGGTGTTAGTGACGTATATGACAGTTTAAGTACTTTATTGTAATATGATTCATGATTTTTTGATAATTATAACGCAAGCCACCTATTTATTTTCACTGCGAAGCAATAGCACCCCTACGGGGTACAGCTTTTTGAATATTGGATTTTCTATAGACATAACACCCCTACGGTGTGAGGAAAGAGACAAAAACACTTTCTGAAATGTGCGAAATTTGTTAGTAGCAATCTGGGTTAATTGTAATGTTTTGTAACTGTGGATAAAAACAGCAGCTGTGATGGGGGCAGCACTGTTTTTCAAGGTACGCTTGGAGTACAAAAAATGAAAATTTGGGGTATTCGTCTTTTTTTTATAATTGCAAGTGTCGGAACTTGCTATATCGTTTACGGTGAGTTGTTCGCTGTAATTGCAGGACTTATTGTGGCACTTTTCCTTGTTGGAGCAGAATTTTGCCTACATATACCCAATGTACGGAGCATTATCACGGCATTAATGGGACTCTTTATAGGTTTATTAATTTCTTTTGCTGTGCTATCTTTTCTGCCACAATCTGATGGTAATCTAAAGATAGTGGTTGTTCTCAGCCTAGGTTACATCGGTATGATGAGTGGGTATCATTTCTCTACGACGCTGGATCTAACCCAATTTCTGCCGTCAAAGGCACCTGCTCGATCTGGTGAATCACGCGCAACTCAAATCGCAAGTAACTTCAAAATTTTAGACACAAGTGTTATCATTGATGGCAGAATCCTTGAAATCTGTCAGACGAAATTTATTGAAGGCACACTTGTGATTCCGCGATTTGTTCTCAATGAGTTGCAACATATTGCTGATTCAACGGAACCGCTTCGTAGAAATAAGGGACGGCGTGGTTTTGATATCCTCCGCGCGCTTCAGACCAATCCTGCGATTGAAGTTGAAATCTCTGAGGAAGAGGTGCCGCATCTGCCAGAAGTGGATGCGAAGTTAGTTCATCTCGCTCAGAAGCGAGGCGCGACGATTATCACAAACGATTTAAATCTCAACAAAGTTGCCGAATTGCAGAGTGTAAAGGTTCTCAATATCAATGAGTTATCAAATGCCGTCCGTCCTGTCGTCATTGCCGGTGAAGCGATCCAGGTGCTTCTCCTTAAAGAGGGGAAGGAACCGAATCAAGGCGTTGGTTACCTTGACGATGGAACAATGGTCATCGTTGAAGACGGAAAGCCGTACATTGGGAGTACGCTTAACGTTGAGGTTACGCAGATGCTACGGACGAGTGCGGGGCAAATGATTTTCACGCGAATCAAAGAACATGAAGTGGACATTGATGAACAGCAAGGTATGCACCCTTATTCCCGCAGCTGGTAAAGGGAGCCGGATGGCGCATTCCGTTAAAAAGCCTTACTTAGAAGTGGCGCGAAAACCGATTTTGGCGCATACGATTCAGCGGTTTGAGGAAAATAGTGCTGTAGATGCAATTTTGGTCATTGTTGACCGAGCCGATTTTAGCGAGTGTGATGCCAACGTGTTACGTCCATACGCTTTTAAGAAGGTGCAGAAACTTGTTGAGGGAGGGGAGACCCGACAGATATCTGTCTACAACGGTATACGCGCTTTGTCGGCGGATGTTGATTTTGTGATTGTCCATGATGGTGTGCGTCCTTTTGTGACAGATGAAGTCATTTTTGCATGTCTCGCCGCGGCTGATGAGTGTGGTGCGGCAGTTGCTGCTGTTCCAGTCAAGGACACAATCAAGATCGCTAACAGGGACAGGTTCATTGTTGAAACACCGGCACGTGAGCAGCTTTGGGCGGTGCAAACACCGCAGGTCTTTCGGAAATCTCTTTTGGAGGAGGCGCATCAAGCAGCGGAAACGAGGCAGCTCACGGCAACCGATGATGCCTCTCTTGTCGAACAACTCGGCTTTCCTGTCAAATTGGTGAAGGGAAGTTACGCGAATTTGAAGATAACTACGCCTGTTGATTTACAGATTGCTGAAGTATTACTCTCGGATGCCACGCTTTGGTAGGGAGTTTTGCTTCCGCCTTCTGTCTAATGGAAATGTGCGAGAAAAGATGCGAATAGGTATTGGGTACGACGTTCATCGATTAGTCCCTGATAGGAGATTGATTTTGGGCGGCGTTGAGATCACGTATCATTTGGGATTGTTGGGACATTCAGATGCGGATGTTCTAACACACGCAATTGTGGATGCAATTTTAGGCGCAGCCGCCCTCGGTGATATTGGAACACATTTTCCGGATACGGATGATCGTTATCAAGGAATCAACAGCCTTATTTTTCTCAGTGATGTTGCTACGAAAGTGGAACAGTGTGGCTACCAAATTGAGAATGTGGATAGTACAGTTATCGCACAGTCCCCGAAATTGGCTCCTTACATTTCGGAGATGCGCGCGAAACTTGCAGAAACGCTTAATATTGACATAGCGCAGGTAAACGTTAAGGCGACCACAGCCGAAGAATTAGGCGTTGTTGGCGAAGGAAACGCGATTGTCGCTCACGCTATCGCGTCCCTTTCCCGGCTATAAGTATCTTTTGTGGGCAGGGTCAACAGGAGTCTGACATACAAAAAAATGGGAATGAAAATCTATAACTCAATGAGCCGACAGTTGGAAGATTTTGTGCCCCTAAACTCGGAACAAGTGTCAATTTACAGTTGCGGCCCGACTGTTTACGATTACATTCACATGGGCAACGCACGCACCGCTTTGGTGACAGATATTATTCGACGCTATCTGGTATATAGGGGATACAATGTCAAACTGGTTCAAAATTTGACAGATATTGATGATAAGATTATCAATCGTGCGGCAGAGTTAGGGGTCAGTGCAAAGCAGCTTGCATACGAGAACGGCGAAGCGTTCTTTGAAGACTCGCAACGTCTCGGTATCCACCCTGCAGATGTCCACCCGAAAGCGACTGAACACATCCCTGAGATGATCAGTTTAATTCAGACGCTGCTTGACAAGGGCGCGGCTTATGTCATTGATGGAAGTGTTTACTATCGCGTGAATCAGTTTGCTGAGTACGGGAAACTTTCCCATCGAAAACCGGAAGATTTACTGGCGGGAGCACGGGTTGAAATTGATGAGCGGAAAGAGGATCCGCGTGATTTTGATATGTGGAAAGCCGCTAAGCCGGGTGAACCTTCTTGGGAGAGTCCATGGGGTAGGGGCAGACCCGGATGGCATATAGAATGTTCCGCTATGGCGATGAAGCATCTCGGTGAAACGATTGATATTCACGCAGGTGGGGAAGACTTGCTGTTCCCACACCATGAAAATGAGATCGCACAGAGTGAATTAGCCACCGGATGCACTTTCGCTCGTTACTGGATACATGTCGCTTTTCTAAAGATTGATGGCAAACGGATGGGCAAATCGGAACAGAACTTTATTCTCCTCCGAGACGCGCTTGACAATTACCCCACCGAAGTGATTCGCCATTTTCTTATTTCAGCGCACTATCGACATCCGCTTGACTACAATCCAGAGAGCTTGATGAAATCGGAAGGCGCGCTTAGGCGTTTGAACAATTGTTTGGACGCTTTAAAAAAATACGATGGGCAATTTGAAGCGAATGGAACAGAAACCTCATCTCTTCAGGACGCAGTCCAGACGATGCAATCGCAGTTTACCGATGCGATGGATACAGACTTCAACACTGCACAGGCACTCGGGGCTATTTTCACCCTCGTCAGTGAAGTCAACAGATCACTCAGTGCTTCCAATAAAGCAGATGCCCCCGCGCTCGCGCAAGCGTATCAGGTATTGACCGAAACTTGTGAAATGCTCGGGATTTACAATTTGGATGCCCAAGATAGTGGGAATGTGGAGCAACGCGACCAACTCGTTGATCTCCTCTTGGAAATAAGGCAGGATGCTCGAAGCCGTAAAGATTGGGACACATCCGACAAGATTCGAGACAGGCTTAAAGAACTCAACATTGAAATTCAGGACACCCGTGAGGGTGCCACTTGGAAAATTGTGTCGTAATATGAGTGAACAGAAGGTTTGATGCACGAAGGTTTCTGCCTGCGTGCGGTATCAAAGGAGTAAAAAGATGATTTATCGATTCACTGTCCTCTTTGCACTGTTTTGCTTGGTTTCCGTTGTTCTAACAGGATGCAGCGCACTCTTTTCAGAACAGGAGTGGAGCGAAAATTATGCCCTTATGGAAGGTGTACAGTCAACAGTTCCACAAGCAATTGATGGTAAGTTAAACACTATGGGTGAAACGACTTTCCCCACGGGTATGGAAGGGTTTATGGGGGCGAACGCCGCATCGCAAGTTATAATTACGTTGCCGGAAAAAAAGGTTATCCGTCGCATTGTGATACACTCGGATAATTTGTCGCAGTTTGATGTCTACGCCGATAAGGGCAGCATCACAGCGAATGAAGACTGGCAGCTCATTAAAGATGTGAAGAGCGTCAAAGAGCATCCGATTAAGGTTTCGCTATTGGTTCCCTTCCCGACAGATCGAATTCGGTTGCGTGTTTTGGGCACTAAAGATGACGCGCTTCTGAATCGGCAGCGACGCGCAAGATCAGGTGGATTCCGTGGATGGGATGCTAATCGCCGCGCAGCCGCTAAAATCCGAGAAATTGAACTTTACGGCTATAAGACGGCTGATCAGGTGGAAGAAGAACAGGCTACCGATAAGCGTGAAAAAGAACTTGATGATTTACTCCAATTGGAGTAACATGGAGGAAACACCAACAAGGTGGTTGGTTTACAACACCGCTTTAACTTTATACTATACTTTAGTAGACGGCATCAGCACCGTTCTAAGCAACAAGGAGGCAATATATGCGTTTTGGATTATTCGCAATAATCCTCTGTGTGGTGGTTGGAATGTCCGGCTGTATTCTCGCGTCAAACCCTGCGATTAACCGTAGCAAAAACATCGCACTTGACGCTGCAAGCGAGGATACCAAGTTTCATGACGACAATATCCACACCCGAGGGGAAACCGGCCCTATTCTCGAAGATGAGAAGGATGAGGCATCACAACGGGAATCAGATAATTATACCGAAGCTGTTCTCAAATGGCGGCAGCCTCAGACGATTCAGCAGGTCGTGGTGAAAGCCGAACCGGGACAATTGGAGTTCTTCGCTGTTCAGTACGGGAATGAAGATGGTGAGTGGGTCACGGTCAAAGAGGTACGGGACAATATGCGTCCAGTTTACACGTTTACCTTGAATAAACCGATTGTGACAACTAAGTTTCGCCTCAAGGTCCCACGCCGTTGGGATTCGCGTCGGGTCGGCGGGCAGAAACGCTCAACCCGTGGTGAAACTGGCGCACCCAGTGCGCAAGAATATAAGAAGATTCAGGAGATTGAACTCTATTACGCACTCCCACCAGATCCGATGGAAGCTGGAACAGTGGAACAGTAGCAGAGCCGCTGTCAGTTATCGGGGGAATGATTATCAGTTATCAGTTATCAGTTAAGAGGACTCTTGTAACTGACGACTCCTAAAACTGACGACTGATAACTGACAACTATTAAAGATGCTGTCTAACGAGACGATTAGTCTAATTCATTTAAATCTGATTCAAGGTGTCGGACTAAAAACCGTTCAAATCTTGCGCGACGTTTTTGGTAGCGCAGAACGTGCACTTCAGGCGACACCGGACGAACTAAAAAAGAACAATCAGCTTTCGTCGACGGTATGTGATCTCTTAACTCACAAACCCGTTTTGTATCCTATAGAACGTGAACTTGAGTTGATACACAAATACGGTTGTCAGGTTATAACGCTCTATGATGCTGCCTATCCACCCCACTTGAAGCAGATTGATACCCCACCGCTTGTGTTGTATGTCAAAGGGGAACTGGTGCCAGAAGACGCACTTAGTATTTCCTTCGTCGGTTCCCGAAATGCAAAGGACTATGGGCGAAAGGTGAGTTACCGCTTGAGTTACCAGATCGCGCAGCGCGGCTTAACGGTGGTTAGTGGATTTGCCAAAGGTATTGATACCTCAGCGCATCGCGGCGCATTTGAAGCGGGTGGTAGAACAATCGCGGTGATGGGAAACGGGTTGAGCCTTATCTATCCTGCAACGAATAAGGACCTTGCTGAGAAAATTACAGAATCTGGAGCGTTGATTTCTGAATTCCCCATGGGTGCCAAACCAAAACCGAGGAATTTTCCACGTCGTAACCGCATCATTAGCGGTTTGACACTCGGAACTGTTGTCGTAGAGGCATCAAACCGTAGTGGTGCCTTGATTACCGCACGCCTCGCAGGCGAACAAGGCAGAGAAGTCTTTGCTGTACCCGGGGAAATCTTTTCAGAACTCTCAACCGGCACGCACAAATTGATTAATAACGGCGCGAAACTTATCAACACCGTGGACGATCTACTCAATGAACTCCCGCCGTATGTATTAAGTCAGGTACAGTCCGAGACATCACCCGTGCCGGATATGGAGACGGAACCTACGCAAGAGGCATCTGTTGAGAAGCGTGCTGTGGAACCTGTCCCATCACAAGCTTCCCCTGAAGCGCAGCAACCTGTTCCTACGCCTCCTCCACCGGATTTAACCCCAGATGAAAAGACGATTTTTGATGCTATTGAAGTGCCGTCCTCACATATTGATACCATCGTTCGGACCACACAACTACCGATTAGTCAGGTTTCAAGTGTGCTTTTGATGCTTGAGCTTAAGGGAGTCGTTCAGCAGTTGCCGGGGAAACAATTTACTAAGTCTAATCAATAACTTATTTCACAACAAAGGGGAGAAAATGGCTGGATATTCCAAAATTTATTGTATTGGTGGCGAAGGTGGATTCTTGGGTGCTGACGGCATGAACCCTATTGATTTCCAAATTCTCGTTGGTGATGGGGATCGACAGTGGTTAGAAGTGCGTTATTTTAGTAGAGACATTAGGCCCATGGCGAAAATTAAGGTGATTATTCCGTCAGGTCCAGATCATCCAAATTCCCTGATTGACGCATGTCTGGCATTTTTTCCTGGGTACTTTGAGTCATGTCCATCACTGGCACAGGTTGTTGAAGGACTTGGAAATGTGTCAAGGATTGACTTTCATTTTGACGGTGAACCATCTGGCTGGGCGCAACTTCGAGAAGAAGCAAAACCGCTGTTCAAATACCTTGTGATTTATAAGGCGGAGTTACAGAAAGTAAATGGAGTGGAACAATCAATGTCAGGGTGGCGGTTTTTTGGAGAAGATGAGAACACTATTCACGATGATGAAGAGTATAAAAATCCTTATCAACAATGGCAAGAAAAACAGGCACAGCGAAAAAGAATACAGCGTGCAAACCGTCAAAAAAACACAAAAAATGTCTAACATTTGAACCATAATGAGAGTCTGAACTTAATCATCTGTTGTTAAGAATTATGAATTTCTTTCCATGTCCTTATCTGGATAGCGATGTTGAGTTGACAGATGAGCGTGAATATCATATTACTTTACGTCATCCAGATCTTCTACCAATGTATCAACAATGCATTCCTGATACATTGATGCTTCCGGATGAAGTCCGTCGGAGTTCTCGTATTGGAAATTCTCGGTTATTTAGCCGTTGGTTTGAGTGGTTACGTGGTGGTAAGTACGTCGTTGTTGTTGTGGTTAGTAGCCCTATCCCAACAGAACGTCATTGGATTGTCACTGCTTATATGACGAATAGGCTTACAAGAGGAGGAGGCATTGAATGGGAACGAACTTGACTTTCCAGTATGACAGGGATGCTGATATTCTGTACGTAAACACTTGTGCACCGTATCCTGAGCAGGAGAGCGAGGAACTTGATGATGAAATCATTGCGCGTTTCAACCCAGATACAAGGGACATCGAAAACCTTGAAGTTTTATTTTTCTCAACGCGCTTGTTACGCGAAGAACTCTTTCATCTTCCAATTTCTGCTCGTTTGCAGTTAAACAAAGAATTATGAAAATACTCGGCATTGACACCTCATGCGATGAAACCGCTGCTGCAGTTGTTGCTGATGGCAGAAAAGTGCTTTCTAATGTTGTCGCTTCACAGGTCGAAGTGCACCAAGAATATGGCGGCGTTGTACCCGAACTTGCATCCCGTAAACATATTGAAGCGATCAACTATATCGTGAGTAGGGCGTTGGCGGAAGCGGATGTTGCATTTAAGGATTTGGAAGCGATAGCGGTAACGAATCGTCCCGGTTTAATCGGTGCGTTGCTCGTCGGGGTCGCGGCGGCGAAAAGTCTTGCCTATTGCCACAATCTTCCGTTGCTCGGTATCAACCATATTGAAGGTCATATCTACGCCAACTATATGGTGCATGATACGCTAACATTTCCGCATATCTGCCTCACGGTTTCTGGAGGACACACACAACTCGTTGAAGTTCACGAGGGGTGGCAATACAAAGTATTGGGTGGCACACAAGACGATGCCGCCGGTGAGGTCTACGATAAGGTCGCGAAATATCTCGGACTCGGTTTCCCCGGCGGTAAGATTATTGACGATCTTGCTCAAAAAGGCGACCCGTCGGCGATAAAATTTCCCAGACCGATGCGAAACAGCGGGGACTATCAATTCAGTTTTAGCGGTATCAAAACGTCAGTACGTTATTTTGTAGAGAAAGCACGGCGCGCAAACATACTTGTGGAAGGTGAAAACGGGAATGCCAAGGACACAAATCCTGATATGGTAACTGTTGAAGACATTGCTGCGAGTTTTCAAGCTGCTGTTGTTGATGTGCTTGTTTACAAATCACTCCATGCAGCCAAAGCGACCAGTGCTAAGGCAATAACACTAACTGGCGGAGTTGCTGCAAATAGCGAACTCCGTGCTTCCCTGAAAACTGCTGCTACGGAGATTGGTGCGGAAGTCTACTACCCACCGATGAATCTGTGTACGGATAACGGTGCGATGATCGCAGGGATTGCTTACGAAAAATATCAGCAAGGACTCCGAGATGGGCTTTCTCTCAACGCCGCAGCGAATGGTTCTATTGTCGATGTCTAACAGAGGAGGCGGGTTTTGGAAATAGACGTGTGTGTTGAAGCTGTCCAATGCCTGAAATCAGGTGGTATTATCGCTATTCCTACCGACACAGTCTACGGGTTGGGTGCCGACCCCTTTAATGCGAGTGCCGTGCAAAAACTCTACACATTCAAGGGGCGACCGGATGGAAAACCGATTCCGCTTATCCTCAGTTCGGTTGAGGATATCCATAGCGTCGCTCAGAACTTACCCGAATTTTTCTTTCATCTCACAGATCGATTTTGGCCCGGCGGTTTGACGATCGTTGTTGAAAGCAAAGACTTACTGCCAGTGTTGACAGCGGGTGGTAACACTGTCGGGGTACGGATTCCCGATAATCCGCTACTTTTGCAAATCCTCCAAGCGTTTGGCGGACCGATGGCGATAACGAGTGCGAATCTCTCTGGCGAACTGCCAGCCACCTCTGTTCAAGAGATTGGTGAAGAACTTGCATCACGAATTGATGTGATCGTTGATGGCGGTAAAACGCCGGGCCCTGTCCCTTCAACAGTTTATGACATTTCTGTCTCACCGCCTATCATCCGACGGCACGGCGTGATTTCAGAAGAAACTCTCGCCAAGGAGTTTGCGTGCTACAACAAGCATTAAAACAAATCCTTCAATTCTTAGCCACTCCGACCGGAAATTGGGTGATATTTGGCTTGGTTAGTTTTGTAGGGTTGGCGATTGTCTATAACAGAAAAAAACAGATTCCGGGGCTAACTGTGGAGGTTATCCCAGAGGATACGTGGTTTATCAACCGCGATGATAACCATCGCCTCGCTATCGTTGTGTCGTTGCACCTGATTAACAAATCGAGCGCGCCTATCCGCATTCGGAGATGTAAACTCAGTGGGTATTCACCCAAACCACCGCCTGAGCAGTTGCTTTTACAAGGGCACGATACGAGCGTTGAACTTGCGTACCCAAAGCACGATCTCTTTGTTGATGTCGGAGCGCACCCTTCTGAGCATACTTCCGAATACGTTCTCAACCCTTACACAGAACAACGCGTATGGTTTTTTTATCACTCCGGCATTGTTACAATGACGAATATGCTTCGCGCACCGATTGTGCTCAGAGATGTGAATCGGAAGCGGAAGTCTATCCAGATAGCGGTGCCTCGCAATATGGAGCAGATTCAACTCTATCGCGAGGCAGCGATGCGGTGGTAATCTAAGCGAGTTCGGACAGTTTAACGGTTCTGCCACCTGCCTCTGCCGACATATCGGCGGCAAAGACAACGCGATGCGTTTCAAACGCCGTGTCGAAATCGGTCAGCGGCATCGGTTCGTTTTGCCTGACGCTATCTATGAACGCTTGGAATTGTGGTTCATACGGGTGGTCGCTGACATCACCAGAGTCGATGAGTGAGGTCTCAAGTTCACTCCATCTGCTTTTGTCCATGCCTTTAAGTTTCGCCGAATAGATACGGTTATCAAGCAGACTCCCCTCACTTCCGACAAGGTGGATATGGAAGTAGTAGGGCTGTAAGCAATCAACACAGGAGGTGACTTTTCCAATCTTTCCGCCGCCTTCAAACTTAAGGAGGCTCACGCTCGTTGTTTTATACTCATAAGGTTGGAAATCGGCACCTGTGGATTGTGTGTGATAGCCCGTCACCTCTTCGACGTTTCCATCCATAAAGAAGAGGAGTGCATCGAGTGCGTGACAGCCAGCAGTGAGTAGGGTACTACCGCCGAAGTCCTTTTTGATGTTCCATTCGTATTGCCCGTACCAGGGTCCAATACCGTGGTAGTAGTCAACTTCAGCGTAGTGGAGTTCACCGAGCAATCCGTTGTCGATGACTGAGCGGATCATCGTAAAATGCGCGCTGTATCGGCACTCAAAGCAGACGCAGACGTTGACACCTGTACTTTTGACGGCATCACGGATAGCTTTCGCATCTTGGTATGTAAGACAGATCGGTTTTTCTATGATGAGATGTTTTCCCGCTTCTGCAGCGGCGATGGCTTGTTCAGCATGAAAGGGGTGTGGCGTACAAATATCAATGATATGTACGTCCGGATCGGCAAGCATCTTATCAAAATCAGTATAGGCTTTGAGAGGTGTCCCGTAGGTCTCCGCCAATACGGATTCATCGTGTTCTCGGCGTGAGCAGATAGCGGTGACATCTGAACCTGTAACGGCTTTGAAGGCTTCAATATGAGCACCGGCTACCCAGCCAAGCCCGACGATTCCAACGTTTAGGTTATCCATTTTACAACTCCTTTTATCCTGTGAGGTATCCTAACATCTGCAGCAACACCCCGGTCAACAATTGCAAGTTTTACGTTGAAAGCATTATATCACAGATACTGATTTTTAAGAGAAAAAATTGGTTGCTATAATTTTCGTTTTCCTGTATAATTAAACAAAATAGAGTTTACGCATCATCGGTTTTTAACATACACTCCGAAGGGTCGGCAAAACACACAGAGCAGAACAGAGGCAGAAAATGAATCAAGAGAAGTTTGAAGAACTCCTGTTAAATCAACTCTCTGAGATAAGTGGCAGGATGTCGTCTATGGATGAGAGGATGTCGTCTATGGATGAGAGGATGTCCTCTGTTGAAAACAGGATATCATCGCTTGAGCAAGGAATGGCATGGGTCCGCGGGAAGTTGGAAGGACGGGGCGGATTCTGGGCGGACATACAGTCTTCGATCGCCCTCGTTGTTGCTATCGCAGCCATAATTTTTGTATGGCTAAAATAATGGAAAAGGAGATGATTCCGATGGAGACCAAGATTTCCGATGTCTTCCCCCCGAAATTCGCAAAAGAAGGGTTAACTTTTGACGATGTTTTGCTGATTCCGGCTGAATCGGATGTGCTACCGGATCAAGTGGATACGAGTACGCAGCTGACACGTAATCTGCGGCTGAATATTCCTATCTGCAGTGCTCCTATGGATACTGTCACCGAATCTACGCTTGCCATTGCGATCGCACGCGAGGGAGGCATCGGAATAATTCACTACAACTGCCCTATTGAGGAACAGGTATCTGAAGTGGATCGGGTGAAACGGTCGGAAAGCGGTATGATTACCGATCCAATTACACTGACGAAAAATAAGACAATCCGAGACGCGTTAGCGGTGACAGCGCGCTACCATATCGGTGGCGTACCTATCGTTACCACAGATGGGTATCTCGTCGGTTTAATTACCAATCGCGATCTCAAGTATGAAGATAATCTTGATCTTCCTGTAACCGAACGGATGACACCAAAAGAGAGACTGATTACTGCTGCAGAAGGCATTACACTCGATAAAGCGAAAGAAATACTCCACAAATCTCGAAAAGAAAAACTACCGATTGTGGATAAAGATTTTCGGCTCCGTGGGTTGATTACTATCAAAGATATTGACAAAGTGCAGATGTTTCCACAAGCGTGTAAGGACAGTGCTGGACGTTTACGTGTTGGTGCCGCTGTTCTGCCCTCAACTCCATTGGAAGATGTTGACAGATTGGTGGAGGCTGGCGTGGATGTGCTTGTATTAGATACAGCACATGGTCATTCCAAAAACGTAATCCGCTCGACAGAATACATCAAATCACATTTTCCAGATGTTGAACTCGTTGCTGGAAATGTCGTTACACCTGAAGGGACACGAAGCCTTATTGATGCGGGGGCAGATGCAGTGAAGATCGGTGTTGGTCCGGGTTCTATTTGCACAACCCGTGTTGTGGCAGGGGTCAGTATTCCGCAGATCACAGCAATTTACGATTGTGCGCAGGAAGCGGATAAAGCAGGCGTACCAATTATCGCCGACGGTGGTATCCGCTATTCTGGAGACATCGCGAAAGCCATTGGGGCTGGTGCCAGTTCTGTGATGATCGGCAGTTTGCTCGCTGGAACTGATGAAAGCCCTGGAGATACCGTCATCTATCAGGGAAGGACATATAAGATTCACCGCGGAATGGGTTCGTTAGGCGCGTTACGGAAGCGAAGTGCTCAACTCTCAGACGATGGTAGCGAAGATGTGTCTAAACTTGTGCCGCGTGGAATTGAGGGACGTGTTCCACACAAGGGAAAACTCAGTAATTTTGTCTATCAATTAGTCGGTGGGATTCGTTCTGCGATGGGCTATTGCGGTGCTTCTGATATTGAGGTGTTACGGCAGGATACCCAATTTGTACGGATGTCGAGCAGCGGTTACCGCGAAAGCCATCCTCACGATATTGATATTACCGAGGAAGCACCGAATTACACGGTCGCGAACCTTAACTCATAACTATTATTTGGACGCTCGTTTCACTATACTGTCGACCACTGATGACGCACTGCGACGGAGACTGTTCAAATTCACTGGAAACCTGCCCGAAACGAAATGGAAGGGTTTTTGCTTGGGCGTTTCTTTAGCCAAGGAGGCCATAATTAAAAAATGAAAGTTAACGAAGAAATGTCTTTTTGGGATAGACTCTATATCCCTGCGTTGATTAAGGGGATGTTTACCACGTTGAAGCATATCCCGAAAAAGAAATTGACATATCAATACCCTGAAGATCCGAGGAGTGTGGATGAACGGAACGATCGGTATCGCGGCATTCACAAACTGACGACAACAGAAAAAGATGAGATTAAATGCGTAGCATGTTTTTTATGCGCGACTGCCTGCCCTGCTGATTGTATCACGATTCAGGCGGCACCAGCACCGGAAGGTTGGCAAACCAAGGAAGGTTATCAGCGCGAAAAATACCCCGATGTTTTTGAAATCAACATGCTGCGTTGTATTTTTTGTGGGTATTGTGTAGAGGCTTGCCCTGAAGATGCCATCCGGATGACAGGCTTAACGCTTCCGCAATATTTCCGTGAACGTCAGCAAGAGGGAGAAAGCCTTGGAAGCTCCCGTAGTGACTTCATCTTTGATCGAGATATGCTCGTTGCTAACAATGACATCCCGCAAGACGGACTTAGTGTCGAAGCGAAGTAAGTGAACCGGTCAAAGAAATTAGTGGCACCTTATGCTCCCTTCCCGAATAAGAAGTATGATATTATATACGCGGATCCGCCGTGGGACTATAAGGGGCAGCTCCAACACACGGGGAGTGGGGGCAAAGACAGTGGCGGCGCAATTCGACATTATCCGACTGTACCCGTATCGGAGATGAAAACATGGGATGTCGCTTCGATCAGCAAAGAGAATTGTCTGCTTTTTATGTGGAGTTCCTCTCCGCATCTCGATCAGGCGATTCAGCTTGGCAAAGCATGGGGGTTTCGGTGGGCAACGGTTGCCTTCGTCTGGGATAAGCAACGTCCAAATCCTGGTTCCTACACGGTAAGCCAGTGTGAATTATGTCTCGTTTTTAGACGTGGCAGGATCCCGCAACCGCGAGGTGCGAGAAACATGAGGCAGCTCGTTCGAGTTAAACGGACCCGCCATTCTGAAAAACCGGATGCTGTGCGTGAACGAATTGAGAAAATGTTTCCAGACCAATGTAAAATCGAATTGTTCGCGCGAAAGCAGTACCAAGGTTGGGATACATGGGGACTCGAAGTTCTCGAGGCTTCGTGAGATCTGATGTGCCGTTGGCACATCAACTCAACCGATAACGCAGGAGCGGAAATATAAATTTTTTAGTTATAATTTGGGTTGATATAAGCAAGCACACGAAACTATAGAGGGGTCCTCCAGTTAAAGTTGGGGTTATATCCATATCATTGAGCTTTCATAACCCCTACGGCTTTAAGGGGTGCTCTATACGAAAATGGACACATTTTCTGTTTCAGATGCTATCAACCTACGAATTTATTTCACCGACCGGGCATGGCGGTTTTTGTTAAACGTTAAAATAGAACCGCTATGTTTTCACCGATCATTCACAAATTTATTTGCCTAAATTCACTTGAAAGGCACACAATCGAATCGACCCAATGCAAGGATTATCGCTTAATTTTCGTTCAGAAACGCTTTTCGCGTTGACTGATAAAATCAAATCCAGTATTGAGGGACGGATGAGTTGGGGGGATACCTTTGGCTTAGGGCTCGGTGTGAAATCGGATAAACATCTGATTGTTTGGACACCGAAGCAAAGTTCAGAGGGCGACATTCTACCCGGTTTCGACTCAGAAGATGGCGAGCTTACAGTAAAGATGCGGCCCCGTCCGGGGGCATGGGTTTCTTGGATCGACGAAGCAAAAGTCACAGCTGAGACAAGCAACGACTATGACAGGGTCCATAGAAGCATACAGGAATTGGAACGGAATGCACGCCAGATTACAGATTTCGCCGATGGTGTTGTTTCCGAAATCGCCATTCAAAACCTCGGGAAAACCCTGACACTTTCCGAACTCACTCAGGAAGTTTTGAAAGCACGGCTAACAATACCCAGTACCATCAAAACTGGTGGTTATGTGCTCACAAAGGTTGATGACGTTGGGGCTGACGGGATATCCCTCGCTAATGTTATCGTTCCAGAGCAAACCCACATTCATCGCGTCCATCTCAATGAAGATGCTCTTTTTGATCAAATCCTAACCGAGGACTATAATTTACTCCTTGTAGTTCTCAGAACCCATATTAAGCAGTACCCTGACCTAATTGACTTGGGATACAGTTTAACGCTTCATACTCGGATGTCTGATGTTTTGGCTGATGAAGATGGAGAGACACCGGAGGCAGTTAAAGATCTTGATCCGGTTCAGGTGCTTGCTACAGCAGCCGTTTACGATCCTCTTGAACCGGAGACACTTCAGTTTGTACCTATCGCGTTTGACGCACCCGCTGAAGAAATTGAGACCGCAATTAGCGAGAGTTCAAAGAAAATCGAAGCGTATACGGTGAAAGCCAATCAGCACGCCTACCAACTCATGGCGCAATTTCAACAGCGTGTGGAAACCCGCTTGAAAGCTCTTGTGCTTGGACCTGGACAGCGCGTCCATAATAAGGTGTGGGATGATCTGGTGATCCGTGAACTGCGGAATACGATGATCGCTTTTGTCGAATTCTATGCCGAATATCTCACTGAACATTTTGATGAGGAAGTCGCAGTGCCGAAAACTGACGAACTTGCACAAAATATTGACCCCATGATAGAGTTTTGGCAGCTACAGGATAATCAGCAGTTAACGCTGAATCATCTCATTCAATCCTCTTACAAATTGGCGAATCAGGTACTTGATCGAGCAGCAGGGTTGTTTCATGATCTGGTGTTTGAACAGGATTTCATTGAACCCGCGCTTGTCAAGCAGGTTGAGCTCTCAACTTTTGAGAACAACGAACGGTTAGACGAAATTTACTTGCCGCAGTGGACGCGCGGGGCGGTGCGTGAAAAGATGGCAGGTATCACGCTTCGCTCAACTTTGCATGCTAACCAAGTCGAACGGTTGACAACCATCTGGCTGGAATTACTGGAACTCGCGAACTTCGCAAGTCAGCACAAGCAGGACTTTGAAAATGTAATTCAACCGTTAGTGGATCTCCTCTTAGCAGGCAAAACTGTGCAAACGCAGCGACGGGGGCAGCAGGCACAGCAACGCGGCACTACCGCTTTTCCCGGTTTTGAAATCCCTGATGACGCTTTTGAACAGTTACTTGATCATGTAAAGTTGTATTTACCAACTATAAAGCAGTGGTTGGAAAATATCCCACCAACGGTGGATCAGCAACAGCATTACGCAACATTGTGGACATTAGTGCTTGATGGTAAACTCCGTGAACGACTTCTCGCCAATGTTCAACCTACTTGTGATATTAATCTCAGTGTACCGGACCAGACAAAGAGGTTAATCAACCTTATGTTAGAAAGCACACTGATTATCCAAGCTGAAAAGGACCGCAAGTCGATAGAACGCAACTTAAATCGGGCGATTATCTCGAAGACCGGGCATGAGTTGTCGAATATTACCACGGCTTCGATGCTTGCTATTCATGGCGATACCCTACTTGCAATGCTCCACGAAGAATTGCTGGGTTATCACAACACTTTGGTGAAGCGGGCAAATAGACTCACAAATGCGCCCCAGAAGGCGAAAAAACGGAAACGTGGGCAGGCGAGGAATGGCGATGCAGCAAATGCTGAAGCAGTTGAGGCGGAACAACAAAAAGTTAAGGAACTCATGATTTTCCTGAGACCCTACCGCCAAGAGGAGGTTATCGCCACCTTAGCGGACGCTGGACTTGATCCGCGCGCGACGAATCTTGAAGAGATCCGCAAGCAGCAAGTACTCAGCTTTGATGTAAGTGATTTGCCTCCGATAGGTGAAACGTGGCTTGGTGATAGTAAGAGTGTTGAAGATTATCCAAATTTGCGGGTGTTCCTTTTACAGAATCAACTTCCAATATCAACAACCGGCAGGTTGCTTATGGAATTACGGCAGCAATTTCCAGATGAATTCTTCAATCACGTCTTGGGACTTATCCAAGAGGTTAAAGCACTTCAAGGCAACGATTATAAGGGGGATCTGCTTGATCAGTTTGTCACCTATATCTCCGAGAAGGTCTGGCGATGGGAATTAACCCAGATTACGGAAACCGAACTCCCGCTCTTCTTGAAAGAGAAGGTCCTCGCCTCTGCGATCTGCTATGAAAAAGAGGTTGATACTTTGCTTGAGTACGTTGAACGTTACGATGACTTGCTATCTACTAAACTGGTAGCAGGTTCAGAAATGGACAACCACCGTCAATACATTGAGGAGCAGTTTCAGGCAATCGTTGAAACCCTTTTGGTGTAATTTTAATGTTCCTTGCGGTTCGGTGAGGTAGGTTGTCTGAAAGGCGTTCCTCTCCGTATATCCGGTTTCCCAGCGCGTTGCTTGGGCTTACAATCTCTGGCGAAAGAGCCGAACACCGTGAGGCTTGGATTCTGAAAAGGAGGTTTTTTGCAAACCCTACCTGAACAACTGCAAGGAAAATTTAAAAAAAATGAAAATAGCTTTATTGGGCAACAGTCAGTTAGCCGTCTCGACTGCCTGGGGCTTGAGTCAATTAGAGTCGGTACGTGAGATCGTATTTGTGTCGGATGCGGCATCGAAAAAAAACAGGTTCATTTCTCCAAAGGAGGGCACACCGGGAAACCTCCGAGATCTCGTGGAAGCAAACGCTTTAAGTGGCAGTGATACTGCGATTTCCTTTTCCGATTCGTTAGAGAGCCTGTCTGGCGCGGATGTGATTGTGCTGATGCCACCGATGGGGCAATCTGGTTTCCGTTCTCCTCAAGCCGCCAAGACAACAAGTATTGCGCTTACACGACGATTTGTAACTGGAATTCAGCAACACGCATTAGATGCCAAGATTCTGGTGGCAATGTCGCCCACTAATTACATCGCTTCGTGGATTCATCAGACGCTTGGTGGCGGACAAATTATTGGTCTCGGAAACGGGGCTGCTACGGCGCACTTAACCGCCGAAATTGCGAAACGGGTTGAGGTCTCAGTTCAGGATGTGATGGCTCTGGCGATCGGGAGTGACCAAGAGACGTATCCGCTCCCGCAATACTGCCGAGTAAACGGTATCCCACTTGCACAACTGATGTCTGAAGCTGACATCGAAAGCCTCTGTGAAGCCGTTACACAGCGTTGCCCGTATACCATGAACGACGAATGGACCTTGGTGAGTTATATCTTGCAGGTTGTTTCAGCCATTGCCCTTGATAAAAGACGAGTGATGAGTGTTGGTGCCCACATATCAGCGGGTGAGACCTCGGTTTACCTGAACGTTCCAGCACAAGTCGGATACGATGGCATTGCTTCTATTGTCCCACTTGAGTTGACTGCACAACAACGCGAGCAGTTTAGACAATTGGTCGTGCAGAGTGCTGAAGACCAAGCACCGTAACATTTTCGGTGTTTAGTCATCGTAGAGTGGGTTGAACGGAGTGAAACCCAACGATTTTCTAACTGCTGACTGCTAAAATAAAAAAATGAGAGAAATATACCAAAAAATCCCAGAACTAATTGAAGCCGCTCAGGTCGGTGCCTATTGCACTGTTGTGGAGACGAAAGGTTCAACGCCACAAAAACCCGGCTCAAAACTCTTGATTCTCCCCGATTTGCGGAATATCGGTACACTCGGTGGTGGGTGTGTTGAGGCGGAAGCACGTAGACAGGCGATAGGGTTGATGCAGGACGGTCTGCCGCGGCTCCTTGAGTTTCAATTGGATAGCGATTATGGCTGGGACGATGGACTCATCTGTGGCGGGAATATGAAAATCTTCATTGATCTGCCGAAAACGCGCGCCGAAGCAGAAATGTTTGAGCGGCTCCAAGCACTGAACAGCGAGAAAACACCGCTTGTTTGTGCAACGGTTGTAACGAGTGCTAAACAGGGTGTTGATGTTGGTATGAAGATGATCTTCGCTACCACAGGTGAACGTATCGGCACGTTGGGCGATCCGGCTTTGGAAGCGGCAGTCGAGGAGCAGACTCCTGAGATTCTTAAGAAGAACCGCGCAGGCTTGTTTAGCGAGGACGAGATAGCATCCGTCTTTTTAGAGCCATTACAACCGCGCCCGACTTTACTCATCGCCGGGGCGGGTCATGTTGGTCAGGCACTCTGTCATATCGGTAATTGGTTGGATTTTGATATCGCTATTGTTGACGATCGCGCCGACTTCGCTTCCACCGAGCGGTTACCAGAAGCAGACGAGGTTATCATCGGCGATATCGCTACGGAACTCCGAAACTATCCGATTACGCCGTTGACATACATTGTGATTGTCACCCGTGGACACCAACACGATGAATCGGCGTTACACAGTGTTGTTGAATCGGATGCTGGTTACATTGGATTGATAGGGAGCCGTCGCAAGATTAAACTGATATTCGATGATCTAATGGAGGCTGGGATTTCTACGGAGAGACTCCAACGGGTTTATGCACCCATCGGGCTGGATATTAACTCGAAAACCGTGCCGGAAATTGCTGTTAGCATCGCATCGCAACTTATCCAGGTCCGCAATGCCGCTGACACTGTTCAAACTTTCGATACACAACCCGTACGAATGCCTACCGTTAAAGTAGTGGGAGGAGAAAAAAATGAGTGATGCTTATATACATATACCGGATGTTGCCCACATTGATCAGCCCGCCGAACTGGAAGGTATACGACTCAATTGGGGTCCATCAATATTTCGTAAAACTCGCCAAGGTCCCCGCGACCTCCGCGCTGCCCCCGCTACTCCGGAGTTTTGGGAGGTTTGGAAGCGGAACAAGGAGGCTCTTAAAACCGCCGGTATCTCCTGCACCCGCGGCGAGTCAGGTGACTGGTGGGTAGAATGGTGGATTGACGTTTCGGGTGATCGAACTGATGTAACACCAGTGGATGGTATACCTGAAGACGAATCTTATGCACTCAGCTCCGATTATCTAACACCAGTGGATGATATTGATATACCTGAAGACGAATCTTATACACGCAGCTCCGATCATATAACACCAGCGGATGATATTGATATACCTGAAGACGAATCTTATACACTCAGCGAAGTCATTGACCTTGTCCAGCGGACATTGGACAAAGTTAAGGAACACGCCCAGCACAACGAACTTCAATATTGGTCCAAGGATGTCTATTTTCTCTTATATGATATGCTTCGGTATGTGAATCAGAATGTCTCAGGTGTGTTTGTGCTCCGACAAATCCAAAAAGACACATACCGAGTGAAATATATGGCTGAAGATTTTTCAAAACAGAGATCAAGTAGAAAACTCAAGGAAGAAGTAAACCAAACGGCGCGTTATCTTGAAGAGTTGACTGGTAGGAAGCGATCATGGGGTGACAAAGAGTAGCCGGTGATAATGGGTGTTCCCAATGAATAGCATGTTATGAAATAAGGAGAGTATTTCGTGAACCAAGAATCTAAGGTAACAGTTGAAGATATTGAGATGTCTGTGGACGCATTAGACGTTCAAAAAGCCGCAGACATTTTTGACGAGCACGGGTGTCTCGTCGTGCGTGGACTGATGGCACCGTATATCAAAGCACTTCATCAGGATATTGAGGCAGCCGCGGCGGAGTCCATATCGTTGCTTGACAAGGCGGAACGGATTGTTGAAGGATGGCGTACACCGAACGGCACACTATTCCTACCAGCACCAGAAGGCTATAAACGCGACAAACAGATCATGGTACTGTCGATAGGCTATCAGACGAGCGCGGCATTTTTCCAATCCGCTCTTGATGAAACCACAGTCAATATCGTAGAGGCGATCTTGGGACCGAATGTAGAGATCTTTGGTAACGGGCAGTGCCTCTATAAGGAACCGGTCGGCGGACACCCGAAGCATCTCCATCAGGATTCCGCGTATTTTGAACACCGCTATCAAGGACCCGTCGGCATTCTAAGTTATGTTGTGGATACGGACTTGGTAAATGGGGCGTTACATGTTGTACCGGGTTCACACAAACTCGGACAACTCAAGCATATTGATACGTTCTCGCATCTCGGTTTGGAGGAGGATGAGTGGCCCTGGGAAAGCGCACTCCCAGTTGTTGGAAACGCCGGTGATTCGATCTTCTTTAACGTTAAGACCATTCACGGTTCCAAACAGAATATGTCGGACAAACCGCGTCCGATTTTCATCAACCGCTATCGCCGAACAGACGATTTCGTGGTCATCGGTGGGACGACCACGACGAACCGTGCAGAGGCAGAGAAGCGTGCCGCTGCAGCTGAGGAAGCGAAGAAATCTAATAGTGATAGAGGCTTAATGTTGCGAGGATTCCGTCCCTTTGATTCACAGGATTAAACTTACTTCTCCAAATGTTTTAACCCCCTAAATCCCCCTTGATAGGGGATTTTATTGTCTGACGGGAAATGGTTTCTTCTGTTCTACAACTGGTATAACATCAGATAGATAATCACGCCTGTTACCGAGACATAGAGCCAGATGGGAAAGGTAATTTTCGCGATGCGACGGTGTTTCTCGAACCGCTCACGCCACGCCAAATAGAGGGTGCGTAACGCCAACGGCACGATGACGAACGCTAAAAGGATGTGTGAAATCAGTATAGTGAAGTAGACGGGACGGATCCACCCCTGTTTTGTGAACGGTTTTGAACCGGCGTGATAGTGGTAAATAACATAAGAGATGAGAAATAGCACTGACACACTAAAAGCCGCGAGCATGCAGTTTTTATGTGCCGTGATTTTTTGTTGTCGGATTTGCACATATCCGATTGTTAGTAGGATACCACTGATTGTATTCAGGGTTGCATTGACCGTCGGTAGGTCTGAGATCTCAAGCACATTTTCTCCTATATTCTTGCTTCGGCACAACGGCGTGTGCCTGCTACTTTTGCTTCGGCACAACGGCGTGTGCCTGCTACTTTTGCTTCGGCACAACGGCGTGTGCCTGCTACTTTTGCTTCGGCACAACGGCGTGTGCCTGCTACTTTTGCTTCGGCACAACGGCGTGTGCCTGCTACTTTTGCTTCGGCACAACGGCGTGTGCCTGCTACTTTCTACCGGGGCCATCGGTAGGCTTGCGCGCCCTTAGAATTCTCTAACGCAAATTCCCACCGTTGACACCACGTTTCATATTGCGTGTTACCGGCTTCAGGTCGCAGACGACTCCGCATCAGAAACGCTGGATAGAAGGGTCTCCCTGTCGGCTGGTAGATATCGTGGTAACGTAGATCGAAACTCCATCGGACACTCTCCGATTCATTCGGTTTCGCGCTGTGGAGCGTGTAATTGTGGAACAGAATAACGCCACCTGCTCGGATCGGTAGTGCCTTCGGTGTGAGGTTAGATGGTTGATTTTCCGACGTGACCGCTAATCCTCCTTCGGTCCAGTCATGTTTGTAAAGCCCCATCTTATGACTACCCGGCATCACCTGTAGGCATCCGTTTTCCAAAGTCGCATCCACAATCGGAATCCAGACAGTGAGCATGAAGTACGGGTCCGTATCGGGCCAGCACACGCCTGCATCCTGATGCCAAGGTGTGGGTGCCCGTTGTGAACTCTTTTTGGGCAAGACGGCACGGATATGTTGGATCGGGTTACAGATAATCTCGGAACCGACGAAGGATTCTGCGATGTCGAGGATTTTGGGGTTCTTGAGGAAGTTGAACGTCGCTTCACCGCGCGCTTGCATAATGTCCAGATTTGCCGTTACTTCCTGTGCTTCATTCGAGAGGTGAAGCAGTCGTTCCGTGAAGGGTTTGTCTGCATAAGTGTCGCTCACCTTCCCTTCGGCGTGCAATTTCTCGGCACGTTCTGCAATAATTCCCTTGTATTCATCAATGACGGGACCGAGGTCGTTTTCATCAAGCGCATCTTCAAGCAGTAGATATCCGTTGTCGTGGAAGAAGGAAACTTGAGATTCGGTTAAACGCATAATTGCGTCCTCCTTGCGTTGTGTACTATCCCCATCGCTGTTCGGGTGGATCGAAGACAAATCCGTGGAAAAACTTTCGCTGTTCGGGTGAGAGTTCCTTGTTGTAGAAGTCTTTGGGATATCCCCAATGTTCCTGCGAGGCGATCATCCAGGGGTGCTCGTAAGCGTAATAGAGCATTTCGCGGCAGCTGTCCGTTTTGGTAAAGATGCCAGCGGAATGCCAAACGGCGTTATGGAACAGAATGGCACTCCCGGGTGGCGCGCACACCTCAAGTGCCCCGGGATATTCATAAGGATACCGCAAGTCTTCATGGTTCGGGTCATACATCGCCGTGTGGCTGCCCGGGATGAGCCACAAATTTCCCTGTCCGCTTTCTGTCATGTCTGTCAGGTAATAGCCGATTTTAAGTTGCAGAAACGGAATTGGACGTAGATTACGATAGCCTTCATCGTGTCCATCGATGTGCCAGCCCATCGAACGTTCCATTAAATCCGAAGCGTGTTCAACGATCGCATCCGATGCGTGGTGGTGCGGCATCTTATTGAGCAATCCTGTGACGTACGGCAGAATCGGTTGCCAATCCAGAAGTTCCAAGAACGCCGGATGGTCGCCGAGGATATAAAAGATACGAGTGCTTTTCTCACCGTGAATGTGTGTCATTCCGGTTTGGGGTAACCCTTCCTCCTCACGTTCACGCCGGTTCTCAATGACTTCAGCGAGAGCACTCCTGAGTATTGCAACGTGTGAAGGCGTGAGGAAATCTTCTAAGACAAGATAGCCATTATTTTCAAAGAAAAACTTTTCGGCATCAGTCAGTTCGTGTGGCATATCGTAAACCCTCTTTTTTTGCTGACGAGGTTCTCAATTTAGATCGAACAATTCTATGGCGTTTTCACCAAAAATTCGTGCTTTATCTGCTTGGGGGATGGGTAACTCTTCAATCAAACGGACAAATCGCGGCATATCCACCCACGGATGGTCTGTCCCAAACAGCAGACGATCCGCACCGGAGAACTCGTAGGCATACTGCAATGCTTGTGTTGATGGTGATACGGTGTCCAAATAGATTCGTTGTAGATACGCGCTTGGTGGTTGCGTTATATTTTCTCTTGCTCTCCCCAATACTTCGGTCTGATGGTCAATCCTGCCGCTCATATACGGTAAAATACCGCCAACGTGCGGCATCACGATTTGGAGATGTGGATGGCGTTCAAGAATTCCGCTCAGAATCAACCGCAACAGCGCGAAACTGTTATCCACCTGTAACCCCATCATACCGATCATCCAGTGGTCTTTGATAGCCTCTCCCCATGTCGGGACGGTGGGATGCATCACAATCGGCATCTGGAGTGTTTCGGCGTGTGCATAGACCGGTTCAAACTGTGGTGCATCAACGGATTCACCGCCGATATGGGAGTAGAGCATTATCCCGCGAAACCCCAACTGTTTCACCCGACCCATCTCTGTGGTTGCTTCGTCTGGGTTTTGCCACGGGAGGCATGCCAGTCCTGCAAACCGATCTGGATGTGTGTCCACGAGTTCGGCGATGGCATCGTTGATCGCTTGCGCGCCCTTATTGCCTAATTCAGGTGCAAGCATGCACGGCGGCGGGATATTGGTGCTGAGCAGTGCCATGTCAACGCCTGCTTCGTCCATGTCTTTGAGTTTCCGCTTCGGATCGTAGGCATCGTCTTGAAGACGAAATGTTTGGACATCGCCGTACGTAACGACAGCCTCACCGCCACGACGGATAACTTGCGGAGGGTGTGGGTTCTGCGCGAGGATTTCGATATAGGTGTTTGGAAATATGTGGCTCTGGCAATCGATTCGCATTTTTTAAGTCAAAAATGTTCATTTTTATATGTCTTTTAGTATGCCATGTCTAATCCTTTTTTATCAAGGAATCTTTTTTACCGTATATGTAAATATTCTGTCAAGCGTTAGGATTGAAATGCGTTCCCTCAGAGATTTTCCTGTCTGAATCGCGGATTACACGGATGACGCGGATTTTAAGACATCCTCCTATCAAATCATAGTTTCTCTGTTGGGGTTGGAAACCCTCTTACAAAAGCGTGGAAGTCATTAGTGTCAGAGACCTTACACACCCGAAATAATTCTTGTGTTTCGCGACACTTGGTGCTATCATTTGAAATATGAAAACCAATTACCAATCAAACCCCATGATGCAAAGAGGAAAGTATATGAAAAACCGCAAAATTTTTATCGTATTTGTTTGCCTGTTGACATTAATTTTGGAAAATTATCAAAGCGTTGAAGCGCAACAGAATCTTGCACAACAGGCGTATGCGATCTTTGAACAAAACTGCCTCAACTGCCACGGGGAACACGGTGCCTATACGGAACAACTGATCATTGAACATGCAGCGTTGGTGGCACCCGGGGGGGCAGTAATTCCGGGGAATCCTGAAGCGTCTGAGTTCTATCAGCGGTTGATTGAAACTGCGCCAGAGAGACGGATGCCACTCAACGCACCTCCATTATCACAGGCAGCGATTGACACCATTCGAGATTGGATCGCTGTCGGGGCACCGGATTGGCGAGACACCTTTGAAGTAGAGAGCACCTTCATCACGCCCAAGGAAATGCTTGAGACGATTGAGAATCACGTTAACTCACTGGCACCTTTTGACCGCACTTTCGCACGCTATTTTACACTCACACATCTCTATAACGCTGGCGAAACGACTGAGGCTCTCCTTGCCTATCGGCGCGCACTCTCAAAACTCGTGAATAGCCTCTCTTGGGGACGTAAGATTAGTAACCCACGACCCATTGATTTGAAAGAAACAATATTCTATATCGACCTCCGAGACTACGAATGGGAGATCGGAATCAATCGATGGACACTAATTGAGGCGGAATACCCTTACGGGATTGACTTCAACGCGCCAACACAGACCGCACTCCGTGAAAAATTAACAAACCTACGCGCAGAAATGGATTGTGAAGTGCCGTTTGTTCACGTGGACTGGTTCCTTGCGACTGCATCTTTGCCACCGCTCTACCACGACATTCTCGGTCTTCCTGAGACAGATCGGGAGTTGGAAACACGGCTTGAGGTGAATGTTGTCGAGAATCTTCGGAACGCAGCCGGAAGACGCGTCTGGCGTGCGGGGTTCAACGAGTCGGGTGTGTCCAATCATAATCGCGTTGTGGAACGTCACGAATCGCGATATGGTGCGTATTGGAAAAGCTACGACTTTGCGGGGAGTGTGGGTTCACAGAATATCTTTACACATCCGTTGTCCTTCACTCACGACGGTGGTGAGATTATCTTCAACCTCCCTAACGGCTTGCAAGCATACCTGTTAGTAGATGCCGGAGGCAACCGACTTAATGAAGCACCGATAAGCATCGTTCGGAATCCTGCTGCGAGCGATCCAACCGTCCGCAACGGACTCTCTTGTATCGGTTGCCACACAGAAGGGATGAAGGTGTTTGAAGATGAGGTGCGTGGTGTTGTTGAGCAGAACCCGAACCCACCCTTTAACAAAGACCGGGCATTGCGGCTTTATACGGATCAAGCGACGATGGATGTGCTTGTGGCAGAAGATACGCAACGTTATAGGGAAGCACTTTGGGAAGCAGGTGGGGTGTTTGGTGGCATTGAACCGATCCAGCGATTCCATGAGGCGTTCCAAGGTCCGGTGGATGCATCGCACGCCGCAGCTGCTGTGGGATTAGAAACCGAGGCGTTTCTCAAAAATATTCGTCAGAATGCAAGTTTACAAAATTTGGGGTTGTTGGTGTTAGAGAATGGCACCATGAAACGGGATACATGGACAGAGCAATTTAGTGAAATTGTGTTTGCTCTGGATTTTCCGAGTCGAAAAACCCCAACAGTTGATCCGCAAGTGGAAATCATCCCTGGGGAATCGATTTACATTCCGGATCCAAATCTACGTACAGCACTCGCACAAATACTCGTTCAACCTGTTGATGTTCCGATTACTGTGAGACAAATGGAAAGTTTTACTTACTTCGGAGTACATGGGAGTCATACAACTACTATTGGAGATACTCCAAATGTACTAAGAGGGAAAGGTATAAAAGATCTAACAGGATTAGAATATGCCAAAAATCTAAGAGAATTGGTATTTGAAGATAACGAGGTATCGGATCTATCCCCACTCGCGAGTCTTATAGCACTTGAAGAACTTAGATTTTCTCAGAATAATATTTCAGACCTTTCCCCGATTGCTGGTCTGACAAAGATTCGTGGTTTGAATATGGAGCATAATCCAATATCAGATCTTTCCGCACTTGCAGACATGTCAGAGTTAGAATCGATACAATTTAGCCATAATTTCCTTGTCACTGAAATTTCAGTCTTAGCTGGAAAAGAAAAGTTAAAAAGTGTTCTGATGTGGGGTCCTCCAATCCATGATATGTCGCCGTTGGCGGAACTCCCTAATATTGAAACAATAGACTTGTGTGGGAATAAAATATCAGAAATACCCTCTTTAGAGAACGCCCCGAATTTGAAAAAATTGTATCTTGTCAGCAACCAGATATCAAGTGTCTCTGTTTTACAGAATCTAAAGGGTTTAGAGAGTTTGAATCTGAGTGGCAACAACATCACAGATATATCGCCGTTAGCTGGGTTGACACACCTAAAGTGGCTGCGTCTCAGTGAGAACAATATATCGGACGTATCTGCTTTGGCAGGACTTATCAACTTGGAGCATTTGGACCTTCGCGGCAATCCGATAACAGATTTTTCACCTTTAGAGGCACTCTCCCAAAATACAAATATACTTACTGGTGAGGTGGCTATACCCGATCTAAACCTCCGCGCCGCAATTGCAGAAGCACTTGGCAAAGGTGGCACTACAATTGTTTCAATTACAGCAGAGGAGATGGCAACGCTGACAAAACTTGATGCGAGTGGCAGGGGTATTCAAAATTTGACAGGACTTGAATATGCTATAAATTTAGAGGATTTATCCGCAATTGACAACCAAATAACCGACCTCTCGCCTCTCTCTGAGCTAATCAACTTGAGAGTATTGAGTGTCTATCATAATCCAATAGAAAGTTTAACCCCGATCGCGGGTTTATCAAACTTAGAATACATAACCCTTATAGGAGATGGTGGAATATCGGACATCTCTCCTCTTGCTGGATTTGTCAAACTCAGACATTTTCTGACATGGGGTAACCCAATTTCTGACCTTTCTCCTCTCGCTGGCTTGACCCAATTGGAAACTATGGATATTTGTGGGTCAGAAGCATCTGATATTTCACCACTGGCCAAGTTAACAGGACTAAAGGAATTGTATCTTTCCAACAACGGTATCTCCGACGTATCTCCGTTGTCAGGCTTAACAAGTTTAACACGATTAGTGCTCGAAAATAATGAAATCTCTGACGTATCTCCGTTAGCAGCGTTAACGCAACTAAAATGGTTAAGGCTTGACCACAATTCTATATCCGATTTTTCATCTTTAGCAGGGCTGTCCGAGACAACCATTTCTCGTACCTTCAACCCGGGTGCCCCGACAGGGGGTCCGAAAATAGAGGGTCCCTGGTTATGGGTGACCGTACCGGGCGAACGTCTTGACAGAACGACAGACCGATTGGCTGAAGCAAGTGAAGGCATTGTAACAGAGCAATATATCGCTACTAACGGTGCCCGGGAAGGAACCTCTGTTGGGAACAGTTTGTGGACCGCAGGTGAAATTTCTCCTTTGCGACGAGAAACTAACATTATTAAAATGTTGGACTCTCTCGGTATTGAAACAGATAGCAATAATAATGGTCTTATCATCTACGGTTCTATCACCCTGGATTCACCGCGTAAACAAGACACAAAGATGTTCGTCGGCAGCGGGGATAGGGTGAAAGTCTGGCTCAATGGAGAATTGGTTCATCAAGTTTTCGTTTGGCGCAGAGCTTATGATTATCAGGATTATTTCCCAGTTACATTGAAACGAGGAACAAATGTCTTGTTAGTCGCAGTTGACAAGGGACCTGGTTACGGGTGGAGCGGCTTTTTTGGCTTTGAAGAAGGCACGGAGTATATGGTGTCAAATCCGCGTGTCGGGTACAACTTTTCCGAATCGACAATCCATGTGAGTGATACTTTCACGCTTGATATTAGTGCAGAAAATATCTATGATTTAGCAGGCTGGCAATTTGATATTGTATTCGATCCTACAGTGCTTGAAGCGGTTGAAGTCAACAAAGGCGATTTTCTGAAAACAGGAGGCGAAGCAACCTTCTTCCAAAAAGGAACAATTGATAACACGACCGGCAAAATTACCAAACTGAGTTCAGCAAGACTCAGCGAAGACGGGGTCAGCGGTAAAGGAACGCTTTTATCGGTGACATTCACAGCAAAAACAGTTGGACAGACGCAGTTGAAACTCGAAAACTTTCAACTCGCTTCTATCACGGGTGTGTCCATCCCCGCGGAGCCACATGAGGTCGCTATTACTGTAGAAGGGCAACTCGTTACCGGGGATGTGAATCGGGATGGACAGGTGAGCATCTTGGATATGGTGCTTGTTGCTCGACACTTCGGAAAAACCGTGCCTGCCGACTCGGAAATTGACATGAATGGTGATGGTGTTATCAATATCCAGGATCTTATCATTGTGGCACAACATCTCGGTGAATCAACCGTATCAGCCGCACCTTCCATGATAGCAGAAGAACTGAATCCTGCGATGGTCCAGGCGTGGATAGCACAAGCACAGGTTGAAAACGACGGCTCTATTGCCTTCCAACAGGGTATCGCGAACCTGCAACGCCTCTTAGCATCGCTGATTCCTGAGGAGACAGCACTGCTGCCGAACTATCCGAATCCGTTCAATCCAGAGACGTGGATCCCGTATCAACTCTCCGAACCGGCGGAGGTTACTTTGACGGTTTATGCTGTCCATGGAACAAAGGTTCGCACTTTAGCGTTGGGATTGATGCCTGCGGGTATCTATCAAAGTCGTAGCCGCGCCGCCTACTGGAACGGCAAAAATGACGTAGGTGAGTCTGTGGCGAGTGGTGTCTATTTTTATACGCTTACCGCAGGAGAGTTCACATCAACACGTAAAATGTTAATCCGCAAGTAGAACGGCAGTGGTAGAGGAATAAAAAAGTAGGGTGGAAGTTAAATGCCTTTCACCCTATTCGTCTTTAACGGACACACTGGAAAGATTTTGCCCTTCCAGACTTTTTGTGTTATCGTATAAAGTATGGTGCCTAATTTCCAATCAACGCTATGATGTGGGGCTAAGGAGAAAGCGTGACGAACCATAAATATTTCATCATAAGCATCGGTCTACTACTCATATTCACCTTAGGGTACCAAGATGTTAATGCACAACAACTACCTTTCGGTGCCAAAGCCCGACTCGGTAGCAATAAAGGCGAGATAAGCGACGTAGCGTTCACACCAGACGGCACGCAAATCGCAGTTGCAAGTAGCGTCGGTATTTGGCTATATGATGCTGCTACGGGTACTGAAACCGCCTTGGAACCCGCAACGCCGTTTGGGGTTTCTGCGATTGCCTTCTCACCCGATGGCAAGACGCTTGCAACAGGCAGTGAGGAAGGCGCGATTTGGTTACGGCGTATAGATACAGGCGCAATTAGGCATTTTTCTCCTTTGCATACGCGAAAAATTTCTTCAGTTGCGTTTTCATTGGACGGTAAGACGCTCGCCAGCGGAAGTTTTGATAAGACGATTGGGTTATGGGATACAGAGACCGGTAAACTTCGTAGCCACCTCAGCGGACATACAGAGGATGTCAACATCGTTGCGTTTTCACCGAATGGCAAAGTGCTTGCCAGCGGGAGTTCAGACAGGACGGTGCGTTTGTGGAATCCGGAAACAGGTGAATTGCGGAAAACCTTCTCTCGGCATGATAACATTAATAATATTATTACTGAATTAGCGTTTTCACCGGATGGCAAAACGATTGCCAGTGGCGGGACTGAGTGGCCAACGCTTTATGTATGGGATATAAAAACCGGTGAAGTGCAGGTGGAGCATCATTCACATAACTGGTCAGTTGACGCTTTAGCATTCTCACCAGATGGGACAAAACTCGCTATAGGCGGAGATTCAGATGCAGTTGAATGGATAACTCCAACAGATGTATTGCCGACAGATCATCCGGGGTGGGTGACTGCACTGGCATTCTCAGCAGACGGCAAAACGCTTACGACAATAACGCGAGATGGCACAATCCGATTTTGGGACATAACGAACGGTGAACAACGCTTTCCCGCCATAGCCCATAAAAGCGTTGGAACCGCGTTGGCGTTTTCACCGGACAGTCGGACGCTTGCCACGGGGAACGCCGATGATACAATCCTTCTGTGGGATATTGAGAGAGAAAAGGCAGAAACGATCCGTCATGAAAGTATGAGGGCTTTGACAGCATTGGCATTTTCACCCGATGGTACCACACTCGCGAATGGGAACGCTAACGATACAATCCATTTGTGGGATATGAGGACAGGCAAGGCGTTGTTGATTCGCCGTGAGGACATGAAAGCCCCGACGACCTTGGCGTTTTCATCAGATGGCACCACACTCGCCAGCGCAGGATTGTCTCAGAGAATTTGGTGGTGGGATGTCCGAAGCGGCGAGGTACTCGGAGCTGTTAGAATAATTGATGAAGTACCCTCTGAAATGGTTGCATTTTCGCCAGATGGTACAATCCGCGCAAGTGTGGACCGGAATAACGTAGTCCGCCTGTGGGATACGATTAATGGCAAATTATTATCCACTTTCATTGGTGATGAACGCAATGTGAGGGCAATCGCGTTTTCACCCGATGGCAGTCTATTCGCGAGTGGTGGATGGGGTGCGTTTTCACTGTGGGATGTGCTTCGGCACCGAAGAATCGCGACTTCCGCAGGAGACCATCATTTAATACGGACCTTGGCATTTTCGATTGGTGGGGAGACACTGGTAAGTGGATGTATTGCTGGCAAAGTCCAGTTATGGGAGGTCGCCACTGCTGCTCACCTTACAACGCTCATAGATGATACCGAGCCAGTGAATGTGGTTGCGTTTTCACCAGATGGCAAGGTGCTTGCCAGTTGGAGTGCTGGGGGCGCAATTCTGCTATGGGATTGGGATAAGATCCGTCCAGATCAATAATTGCTAACGACAACCTACCGCCTTCATCATAGCCACGCGGTTGATCACCTATCTGCGCCTCAACTAAGGCCATTTGATCACATAGTTAGACGGCACCTCACGAACGAACATGGACATGGAACGATCCCGATCTCCGGTGCGATACGTCGTAGACGACAGATAGAGCTGGTTTTGCGCACGGGTCATGCCGACGTAGAAAAGACGACGCTCCTCTTCAATTTCTGCTTCAGTAATATTCTGTTTCCACATCGGGAAACTTCCCTCCTCCATGCCGAGAATGATAACGATTGGAAATTCTGTTCCTTTCGCTGCGTGTAACGTCATTAAGGTCAATTGCTCGGTCTTATCGTCGAGTTCATCAATATTGGTGAGCAGCTTCTGATAATCCAGGAAGTTGGTGAGCTGATGCTCGTCATTTACGGATTCAAAATGGATGACTGCGTTCATAAACTGAATACGGCGTTGTTGCCATTCGATATCTTCTCGGAACTCTGGGACAACGGTATCTTGTAGTTCTTCCATATATGCTGTTGCTTCTGCTGCTTCCGAGGCTTCGAGCGGTAGACGATCCGGCAGCACAGCATTGTGTGTCTGGGCAAAACGCTTCGCAGCATTGAGCAACGCATCGGTTTCGGTTAAGCTATCTCTTGTATCGGCTACTTCTTGTTGCGATACCTCCGTTTTGGCGAGGATACCAAGCCCGACGAGCGGTAGAAGTTCGGTGAGGGATTTCACTTCACGTTTGTAAGCATCGATTTTGATGAGTTCTTTGAAGATCTCTCTATTGACGCTAACATCCTCTAAGGCACCGTGTAAACGCCCGTGTTCAATGCCAAATTTTTCAGCAAGTGCCCCCATATTACACCGTTGTCGTGGGAAAAGTCTGCGTGCTGTAGCGAGTGTATCGTAATGTGGCGCGGATAAGTCCCTTTTCAAGTATCTTCTTAAGTCACGCGCAAGGATTGGATTATCGTATTCCGCTACATTGTGCCCAATCAAAATCCTATCATGGATGAACCCAAAGAATTCAGGCAATACCATTTCAATTCCGGGTGAATCTTTGACGGTCTCTGCGTCAATTTGATGAATGCGAGTGGCTGAACGAGGGATATGTCCGCCCGGTGGTTTTACCAAGCAGTAGTACCGTTCAACCTCATCGCCGATTGGGCTAAGACGATGCGCTGCGATTTCAACAATTTCCGCTGTTTTCGGATTGATGCCGGTGGTTTCCAAATCATAGACAACCATGTCCGCCATGTTTGGACTTTCATAGCGATTGATGAGACGTTGGCAAAGTTTGAGTGCCGCAATACTCCGAACACCTTCAGTTTCAAGACGGATTACGTCGCTATCTGCTGTATCTGCCGTACCGATGAGAATAACCCGTGCGTCCTGTCCTTTTTCTCCAAGTGCTTCAAAATCACCAATAAGTAGATGCACGCCGTTGTCCGGCTGTGTCGGTCTATTATCATCAGGAGATAGGAATTGGAGTTGCACACTCTGGTTTAGATAGGTTTCAAGCGTTTGATGAATGATATGTGCTGCGCAATACTCATCAATCCCATGGCTGGCAGTAATCTGAATCGGTTCACCAAGGTCAATCGCGCTGTAAAGGACATCCTGTATAGTTGCTAAGTTAGGTAAATCCGGTTGTTTTTCGATGACCTCCAGTTCTTCGGCGCGATAAGGTGAGCGTGAGATTTCCAAAGCATCAAAGAGTTTCTGGATGATTTTATCAATTTTCTCGCCTTCGATTTCAGTTGACAGTTTCTCAAGTTGCGTCCAAAATTGGCGGACATTTCGGCGAGTCAAGGGACCAACATCTTCTGGATATGCCTCAATATTTTTCAGTAGTTCCATGAACGCAATGCCTTTGCGCGCCGCGATCCATTTGAGACGCACCCATGTCAAATCGTCGATATGCGTTTCAGGAAAATTGATCGCGCGTTCGAGGTCTTGTGGAAGTCGCCACTGAATGAAACGGAGGTAAGCGAGAATCCCTTTGCTATTTCCTTCGCCAAAAGAATTCGTCGGTAGAATCCGCTGGAATCTGATGTCTGCGCGCAGCAACTGTTCTACCAGAACATCTGCAAGTTTGTGGGTTCGGTAAAAGACCGCAATGTCGCGGTAAGAGTAATTACGCTGCGTTACCAAACTCTGGATAACATTAATGATGCCAAGTGCTTCCGCGATAGGTGTATCAAAGGTATAGTGAAAAATGTCTCGTCCCGCATCCTTATGGGTTCTGAGCGTGTGCTGCTTTTGGCGATCCGGGTTTCTGGAGATAACTTCCTCCGCAGCGCGCAAGATTTTCTCACTGCACCGGTAATGGTCATCGAGTTCAAGCGTCCGCGGGTTGAAATCCGTTTTGAAATCATCAATATACTGTGGGTCCGAGCCGCGCCAACTATAGATAGATTGGTCTTCGTCTGCGACTACCATGAGATTATGCTCAGGTGCAGCACAGAGCAATTGGAGTAGATGATACTGCACACGGTTCACATCGTGGAATTCGTCAACGAGAATATAGGAGATCTCTTGATGATAGGCTTCCTGTACTTCTTCCACCCGCAACAGTTCGACGGTTTTCAGAAGGAGATCATCGAAATCGAGCGCGTCGTATTCGTCGAGTTTGCGCTGATAGATTTGCAACAAATTTCGGATATTTTCAAGAGTCTCGGAGTCGTAAATATCCGTCTCATTTACTGCATCAACAGGGTTCTGTAGTGTGCATTTAGCATCACTGATGATGTTTCTTAGCAACCATGGTGGGTAGTCGTCAGCGTTGAGGCTCAGTTCACTGACGCTTTCTGTTAAGATCTCGTCTTGGAGTTCTTGATCAAAGATGGTAAAATTTTCGCTTAATCCAATCTTCAGCGCGTGTTTCCGAAGCACTTTGACACAGAATGCGTGGAAGGTGCAAGCCTTAACACTGGATCCGTGCGGTTCACCAATTTCGTTGTTGATGCGTTCCTGCATCTCTTCCGCTGCTTTGTTGGTAAATGTAATCGCAAGGATCTTCTCTGGCCTGATATTGTGTTCGCGAATCAGGTGCTCAATGCGGTGTGTAATGACTTTCGTTTTCCCTGTACCAGGACCTGCGATAACGAGTAGGGGACCGTTTTTATGTGTTACCGCTTCTTTCTGTTTTTCATTTAATTCGTGGAGAATGTTCATCGGGGTTCCCTCCGTACATTCTATCGGGAGAAATTTGTGCGTTTTTTAAGGTCAATGTGATATAGTGTTTGCATTGAGAAACAGAGTGCTGATAAGCAATTCATCACTACCAATAACCTACGATTATTATACCTTATTTGACGTGAAAAATCAAGGCATTTTGGAGATAGTGGAGCCTGTTAGTTTCATTTTTTTGAATTTTTGTGTGGTAGGTTGGGTTAAAAAAAGATACTTGAGGTATTCCTCTGACTTAATTTTTTTATAAGCATATTGCCGCTTATGTGCTTGAACAAAAACGAATACAATGAAATTACTTGATACTGTTGCCCTAATAGTAGATATGCCTGCACTCAATTTATACCGTGGACAGGTCGGCACAATTGTTGAGGAATATGAACCTGGCGTATTTGAAGTTGAATTTAGTGATCTGCAAGGCAGAATGTATGCTTTGGAGACATTAGAGGCTTCTCAACTCATGCTGCTCCGGCATCAACTTCTTGAAGAAAGAAAGTAGGCTTAGTGCTCGTGTTAGGCAGTGAAGCACACTTATTATCTCGCAGATTTAGACGACATGAACACCCAAAACCCACAACCCTACACGCAATGGGAGCTTCCCACAGGTGCTTTGGCGCGCCTCGGCAAAGGCGGAATAGCGGATATTCAGTATTCACCAGATGGGATCCGTCTTGCTGTTGCCTCTTATATCGGTGTCTGGTTGTATGATGCACATACCTGCACCGAACTCGCACTCCTTAAGCATGGACAGGATCAAGGTGCTGTTTCGCTCGCTTTTTCGCGCGATGGTACAATCCTTGTAACTGGAAATGGGGATGATACGATTTCGCTATGGGATGTCTACACTGGCCAGCGTCACTCCATAATGAGACTCGGAAATGCTGAAGATGAAGTCTGGGCATTCGTAGTCTCACCGGATGGCAAAACCCTCATCAGCGGGGGACTGGATGGGAAAATCCAATTTTGGGACATTCACACAGGTCGCCTGCACTTTGAGAGCATCGGACATGCATATCCTATCACGACCTTGGCGTTGTCACCGGATGGCAAAACCCTTGCGAGTGGGAGTAATGACTTCACCATCAATCTCTGGGATGCCCATACAGGAAGACAGCTCTCCACCCTCACAGGACATACACATAACGTTATGGCGTTGGCGTTCTCTCCCAACGGCATAAATCTCGTCAGTGGCAGTCGGGACGAGACGCTCTGCTTATGGGATACCACTACCGGCGAAAAATTAGAAACTCTCGCCACCGACATCGGTGTTACCGGTAATTTGGAGTTTTCACCCGATGGGACATTCCTCGCGAGTGGGAGTGGTGACCAGACCGTTCGGCTCTGGAATGCGGATACAGGCACCGAACAGGCAACTCTCACGGGACATAAAGATGGTATTTGCGGCATCTCTTTCTCTCCCGATGGAAAAACGATTGCCAGTGCGAGTGGTGATCATACCATTCGTTTTTGGGATCCTGCTACCGGTGCAGAGAAAGCAATTATTGACGGGCATATTGAGTGGATTAATGCCGTAACATTCTCTCCTGACGGGAATCTCCTCGCCAGCGGCAGTGATGACGAAACGCTTCGATTGTGGGACCTGTCCACCTACACTGCGTCTCAAACCCTCAACGGCCATGAATATCTGATTGAGGATGTCGCGTTTTCATCGGATGGTGAAATCCTCGCAAGCGCAAGTCAAGATGAAAGGATTTGCTTGTGGAATGTGAATGCTGGCATCGAGATGGCGATCTTGGATCATACGGATATGGTTACCGCATTGGCGTTTGCGCCGAACAGTCCTAAACTCGCGAGCGGCGGTGAAGACAACGCTGTTCGATTGTGGGATGTTGATACTGGAGAGCAATTAGCAGTCTTAGCGGGCCATACCGATATTGTTACGACAGTAGCATTTTCACCGAACGGAAGAACCCTTGCGAGTGGCAGTGAGGATAACACAATTCGGTTATGGAATGCGATCACTGGTCATTATCTCGCTGTGCTTACAGGCCATACCGATGTTGTTAAGGCGGTTGCGTTTTCACCGGATGGAAACATTCTTGCCAGTGGGAGTTCGGACAACACCATTAGACTTTGGGATGTGAACAGTTGTCAGCATATAACCACCCTTATAGGCCATACCGATACTGTTGAGACCGTCGCGTTTTCGCCAGATGGACGCACGCTTATAAGCGGCGGTGATACTGAAGATAACACGATCCGTTTATGGGATCCTGCCACCAACCAGCAGCGTGCACTCATTAAGAACTTTAGAGTTCGCACATTGGCATTCAGTCCTGATGGCAGAACCCTTGCCAGTGGCAGCGCAGACGGGACAATCTTTATCTGGGATCTCGCAACTGTTGAGGCTACATATAATTTAGTCTAACCAGCTTTTGGGAAACCCGATCCTCTTCGCTGGCGAGGTTTGCAACCTCGCCATTTTCATTCCAGATGACGCGTGTTTTATTACGGCTTGGTATCGGTATTAACAGGTGGTTCTTCGTTGTCAATAAACCTTTCAATTGTGTTAATCGTTGCTGGACTCGTACGGAAGTCGGCGACCCACGGTTCACGGAAATATGCCTGCTTTTCGCGCGGTAAGGCGGAGAGTACTTCGGGCGGGGTCTTCAGCCGATGCCAATGCGTTGCGAGATGCGCGTAGGCGTTTAGAACTGCTACGCGTGGTGCCTCCCGTTGCCAAACAGGACCCGCATGACACAGGTTTTCCGTAAAGAAAATCGCACTCCCCGCTGGGCATTCATACGACATCAGGAACGGACTCCGCTCTCCTGCCTCTAAGGACATGTGATCCGAATGCATCGGGAAGTTAGACTTATGGCTGCCTGCTATGAAATGTGTCGCACCATCATTTTTGGTGACATCCGTGAGTTCAAAGACGACGCGCACCATCCCCGCATGAATCCGTCCGTTATTGACGCGGTACCCAAAGATCGGATCGCCCTGTTGCGGTCCACCCCCATGAAGCCCACCGTGTTCCTGTCCTTTTTCACGCCAGACAGAGGAGCAGTTCTCCAACCGAACATCGGGTCCGATAATTTCGTGTAGGACATCAATCACCTTCGGGTGGTCGATGAGAACACTCGCGGGACCGCCCGGTACAGCGCGGTGTTCTGGTGGTAAAGATTCAGGGTTATGATGTATCCGCTCAATCTGAGCAACGATTGCGTCCACCTCGTCGCGTTCAAGGATCGCAGGACGCACGAGGAATCCGCTCAAGTCAAATCGAAATTTTTCTTCATCAGTCATAGGTTTTACATCTCCTCTGATTCTATAGTCTTGGAATGTTTCTTTTTATTTTTCTCTATGAAAGGCTTGAACAGCATCAACGAGTTTATCTGCACCGAACCGCACGACATCTGTCGCTGGCAATCCCGTCTCTGCCTCCGTTTTGAGTATTGCCTCGCGTGCCTCATCCTCAGACAAATCAAAGCAATTCAAAGCGAGTCCGATGACTTTCGCAGGCTTTATCGGTGCAGCCATCGCTTCATACTGTGCGATCATCTCAGTGAGTGAGGGCAACGGCACTGTATACCGTGCAACCGTATCCCGCGAGGGTTGATGGCAAAATATCATCGCATCCGGTAGACTGCCGTGGAGGAGGCTTAACGTTACGCCGGAATATCCGGGATGTACGAGTGAACCCTGTCCTTCAACGATGAGTAGATCGTGATTTTGCGCACCTTCAAGTACAATCTGCTCCGCTGCACCGGCAGTGAAGTCAGAGACGACGGCATCGATCGCAATGCCCCATCCCCATACCATAATCCCGTTTTGCCCTGTCGGACAGAATTCGGCGTTGACTTCACGCGTTCGCAATGCACGTGTGACCTCTATACCCGATAGCATCTTACCCACACGGCAATCTGAACCGACAGTGAGAATCACTGTGGCATTGACATCGTCGGCTTTGCACGTCGCGACGGGGAGATCAGCAGGCGGTTTTCGGGCATCCCATAGAATCACATCGTGTGCCGCTGCGAGTTCTGAGAGTTCTGCGTCCTCACTCAGAAATTGATGCAAACCACTCATGACGTGTAAACCGTTGTGTATCGCTTCGTGGAGGATAGCGCGCCAAGGATGTGGTAACTCGCCGCCCGGAGGTGCAATGCCAATCGCGAGCATCGTCGGATTGAACTGCATCGCCTCGGCGAGGTCTCGGACGATTGGAATGCCTTCACCGATCTCAATGACTTCGCTGGTGTCCCGTCCCGCATTGACACTATCAATGACTGCCACTACATTGTCAGGGAGGTAGCGCACGAGCACTGTGGCGGTCTTCGATTCAAGAACACCGAATGAGCCTTCGGCGAGAATGGCGATTCTGTGTGATTTCGGTTGTAGTTGCTTTACCATTTTTTATCCGCCGTTTCGGAGAGAATGGGATACATTTGTAGACTAACACAAATCACAATCAATTTCAAGAGATTGAAAGATAGTCCATCCAGTTCTCCTACTGACAACTGATAACTGATGACCGACAACTATTAAAGAAATTGCCGGAGATACCTGCCGCCGAGGGCGAATCCGTCTAACCCTGGCGCACCGCGATCCTCGTTTTCGACACAGAGGACATAGTCATAGCTGGATTCCTGCAACGCACCGGTGATCGTACCCCAATTCAATTGACCGCGTCCGGGTACACGATATTGCCACCACCAGTTCCCAATGATACCTTGTCGGAATTTCATCTGTGGACTGATTTCGCAATCCTTCACATCGGCGTAATACCACTTGCCGTTGAACATACGGATCGCATCTTCAGCGGGTAGAATTCCCATCCATAGCCAGTGCGACGGATCGCAGGACAGCCCCAGTGAATCTGATGGGATCGCGTCGAGGATACGTTCCCACATTTCGGGATTACAAGCGATGTTGCCCATGCGTACGGCGCAATCGAGTGCAAGCTGCACGCCTTTCTCTTCGGCGAAACGGACGACAGGTGTCCACATCTCTTTGAACCGTCCGACGAGTTCAACGGACCTGTCCCCTGGATTTCCCGGTTCTGAGGAGAACTGCCCGTAGAAGTGCCAACTCACGGGACTGCCAGCGTAGGTCACGACCACTGGTGCCCCGAGAATAGAAGTAGCTTCGATTGCCTGCATCAAAGTGTCGCGCGCGTTCTCTCGTGTTTCCGGATCATCGTCAAGTAGGTTACTATGCGCTGTTAAGGCGGCGAGATATATACCATGACTCTCCAAAATTTCCTTGACCTCTTCGCCACCAGATTGTATAATGACACTCGGTTCAACAACGCCGGTGGCGTTAGGACGGATTGCGTCAAATCCGTTGGCTTTTGCCCACGCTGCGCATTCGGCAAGGCTCCAACCGCCGTCGCCTGCGCTGGTGCTGAAACTTAAATCCATAATTTTCCCTTTTCTTACAGCATTGAGGACTTTTTACGTATGCAAATTCTATGTGAAGAAAATATTACTGAAAAACTATTTTCGCTCTATAATCAACTGCTTGCGCAACACGGGCATCGTAAGTGGTGGCCCGCAGATACGCCGTTTGAAGTGGCACTCGGTGCGATCCTAACGCAAGCGACATCGTGGCGCAATGTCGAGAAAGCGATGGAGAATCTCAAAAGTGCCGATGCTTTTACACCGGAAGAGATAGCTTCCATCAGCCAAGCTACATTGGAGCGGTTAATCCGACCCTCGCGTTACTTTCGTATGAAGGCACAGAAGGTCCGTGCGTTTGTGGACTACATCGCTGAGCGTCCCATGCACGTGATGTTTAAGCAAGATGTCCCTGAATTGCGTGAAGAACTGCTTTCCATCTATGGTGTCGGTCCTGAAACAGCGGATACGATTATCCTCTACGCTGCGGGAAAACCAAGTTTTGTTGTTGATTCCTATACCTACAGACTTTTCTCACGACTGGGATGGGTTACTGGGAACTATAACTATGAAAAACTTCGCGCCCTATTTATGGACAATCTCCCGCACGATGTTGATCTCTTCAACGAATATCATGCGTTAATCGTTGGGCACGGTGCGAGAATCTGTCATAAAAAAACACCGAATTGCCAAGAGTGTCGTTTACGGACGTCTTGTGCCTATTACGAGTCGTCTGAATGACGAGTGGGTTGCAATCGGCTGCCGCTATAGTTTTGCAAAAAAGTCCGCTTCTGTCAAAATTGGGATGCCCAATTCTTCCGCCTTCGTGTATTTGCTTCCCGCGCCTTCGCCAGCGATGAGGTAATCCGTCTTGCCTGTTACGCTTGATGTAACTTTACCGCCCCGCGTCTTAATCTCTTTAGATGCCTCGGTGCGCGTCATACCTTCAAGACTGCCCGTAACGACGAACGTTTTCCCACTGAAGAAGCTATCCGTCATTATACTGGCTTCTGTGCTGTTAGATTCTGCCGCTACTGTGAAACAGTGTAAACCGGCTTTCCGCAATTTGTCAATCAACGGCTGATTTTGCGAGAAGAAGTTGACAACACTCTCCGCTATCTGCGGACCGATACCGTCCACCGATTCAATTTCCTCAAGTGATATTTCGCTGAGTTTGTCTAAAGATGAAAAGTGTTCAATGAGCAGCTCCGCGACAGTTTCTCCGACATGAAAGATACCGAGTCCGAAAAGCACCTTCTCTACCGGTACCGTCTTGCTCTGTTCTATTTGGTGGACAAGGTTGCGCGCAGAAGGAACCCCCATCCGCTCCAGTTCGCTTAACGGTTCTACCTTCAGAGCGTAAAGATCGGCAACATCGCGAATCAGTTCTTTATCCACCAGTTGGTCAATTGTAGCGGGACCGAGACCTTCAATCTGGAGTGCGTTGCGCGAAGCATAGTGCGCAATGCGTCGTTTCAGTTGTGCAGCGCAGACCACGTTCACGCATCGGACCGCGACCTCTGTCTCTGTACGTTGGACAGACGTGCCACACGCCGGGCACGACTCTGGAAAGTTGAAAATAACTTCATCACCTGTTCGGTCTGCTTTTAGCACCTCAACGATTTTAGGGATGACATCCCCCGCACGCTCAAGCACAATCCGATCACCAATATGGATGTCTTTCGAGCGAATTTCTTGCTCGTTGTGTAGGGTGGCGTGTGTGATTGTCGCACCGGCGAGTGTTACAGGCTTCAGAATCGCCACCGGTGTCAGTGTACCCGTGCGTCCTACTTGCACTTCAATTTTTTCAATAGTTGTCGTGGCTTGCTGCGCGTTGAACTTGTAAGCGATTGCCCAGCGCGGATATTTGGAGGTTGCACCGAGTTCACGTTGTTGGGAGAATTGGTTGACTTTTACGACGACACCATCGGTCTCATAGGGAAGTTCGTGGCGTTTTTCTAACCAGTGTTCGTAATAGTTTTGAACGTCTTCAATGGATTTATGGTAGGTGGTATGCGGATTACACTTGAGTCCCCAACGCTTCATGTTTTCGAGCGATTCTGTGTGGGTTGCGGGAGCAAGTTCTTCGGCGTAATTGAGGGTATATATGAAGATATCTAATGGACGAGAGGCGGTTATGGAGGCATCTAACAGGCGCAATGAACCGGCGGCGGCATTCCGAGGGTTCGCGAAAGGTGGTTCCCCTTCTGATTCGCGCTGCACGTTAATTTCATTGAGACAATCTTTCGGGAGAAAGACTTCACCGCGCACTTCTAAGACAGGTGGCACTGCTCGTTCTGTGTCAACAAGTCGTAATGGAACAGAACGGATCGTTCGCAAGTTGTCGGTTACATCTTCACCGTATTCGCCATCTCCACGCGTGAGTCCTTGCGTAAATACACCGTTCTCATAAGTTAGCGAAACCCCCAGCCCGTCTATCTTCATCTCTGTGACGTATTCGACCGGGGCATCCTCTAATAACCGCTGTACACGTTCTGCGAATTCCCGTAACTCCTTTTCATTGTAACTGTTGTTCAGGCTCAGCATGGGATTACGGTGCTGTAGACGGGCACCTAATACAGCACCGCCACCGACCCGTTGCGTCGGTGAATCTGGCGGGATGGGTGCTTCACTTGCTGCTTCGAGTGCCGCAAGCTGCTTCATAAGCGCGTCGAAATCCGCGTCAGAGATTTCCGGTTGGTTGTCGATATAGTATTTGCGCTCATGATGGCGTATTAACGCTCTCAGCTCATCAATCTCTATTCGCATAACGCTTTATCCGGTTCTAAAAGGGGTTTTGAAAGGTTCAGGACGAACGCCCACAAAACAGATATTGAAGGATGAAAGGAAGGGGATGGAAGAATGGAAGGAAGGGTGTTCAATCTTCCAACCTTCCGACCTTCCAACCAAGAATTTTCCACTCCCGCAGGCAAACGAAAGAATCTTGCATAACCCTTAAAGTTTTTAAGCAACCTGGACCGGTCAGAATAAATCTATTTGCGTCACTGCGTGTGTGCAGATAAATTGCCTGCAAGTGTTAATCGTCTCTGGCGTGTAAATGTGCGTGGACGCGTGAAACCTTCGCCTGTCGGTCCCGCTATCGTCATCGCTAAGAATCCTTCGCCTTCCAACCCACAAGACGCGTAAGATGGAGCATTAATAACCACAACGCTGCAGTCCATTGCCTTCGTGAACTGCGTAATCCGTTTCGTGTTATTCGTGTGGAGCACTGCTGTATGTCCACGTCCGCCCTCTGCTCTAAGGGCACCTGCTAATGCCTCATCGAAATCTCGGCACCGAACAACGGGCAGAATCGGCATCAGGTATTCGTTGATAACAAACCCGTGGTCAGCCGGAACTTCTACAACAATTGCTGTCGTTTGTGCGGGTGCCGTGATACCAGCAGCGTTTAGAATCGTCAGGGCATCTTTACCGATGTATTCTTTGTTTGATTCGTCTTTTTCGGTGACAACAGACTCCAGTGCCTCGCGTTGGCTCGCGTCGAGTAGATGTCCGCCGCTCTGTGTGAGTGCTCGAATCGTTTCATTCGCAACAGATTCAACTACGAAGAGTGCTTTTTCGCCGATACAGAGCAGGTTATTGTCAAAACTGGTGCCTGCGATGACGTGTTTTGCGGCATCCTGCAGGTCAGCAGTCTCGTCGATAATTGCCGGTGGGTTGCCGGGACCGGCTGCGATTGTCTTTTTGCCGCTCGATAGTGCTGTCCTGACGACGGATGCTCCACCCGTCGCAACGAGCATAGCGATGTCAGGGTGCTCCATGATCTCCTTTGCTGTTCTTAGACTGGCATTTGCAACAGAGGTGAGCAGGTTGGCGGGACCGCCTGCCTTGACAATCGCTTCGTTGATGACGTGCATCGTCTCTTCGGTGCACTCACGAGCGTTTGGATGTGGACTGAAGACGACAGCGTTTCCGGCTGACAGCATTATAATCGCGTGGTTGATTACTGTTGATGTAGGATTGGTCGTGGGCGTAATCGAATTAATAACCCCGAATGGGACGTACTCAATCAAGAGCGTTCCCGTGTCACCTGACATCGCTTCTGACAGCAGATCCTCAACTCCCGGCGAGAGGGTAACGGCACCCTCATTCTTCATCACCTTATGTTCGGCGTTTCCCATGTTCGTATCTTGAACTGCTAAGTCAGCGAGGCGTTTCGCATTGGCAAGCGATACCTCTTTGATCGCTTCAATAATCTCACGTCTTTTGGCGAATCCGAGCTTAACAAGTGCTTCTTGTGCCGTTTTGGCCGCGGCGATCGCCTCCGCTACTGTCGCAAAAACCCCTGCCCGAGAAGAACTCGCACCCGTAACTGCTACAGGCTGCGCTGCTGCTGGTCGGTCTTGTTGCAGTGTTCTCAAGACTTGGGAAACAATCTCTTCAATCTGTTTTTCGTCAATTTGTGCCATTCAACCCTCCAGTACCTCACTGCGCGGGGCGCGCATACGAGAACACAGTAAAACCACCGAATGACACCTTAGACTGCGTATCCCGTGGTAGCGCGAATGTGTTCTCTGCTAAAGCGGTGTAGGGCTGAGGTGCGAAAGTCATCCCCACCCTACAAGGTCTCCGATTATTTAGCCTTACTCTCCGCTGCAGGCTTTCCACCGAGAATAGTTTCCACCTCTGAATGTGGACGGGGGATGACGTGTACGGACACCAATTCGCCAACGGCTTTCGCGGCTTCTGCGCCGGCATCCGTTGCTGCTTGCACCGCGCCAACATCTCCGCGAACTAAGACAGTGACAAAACCGCCGCCTACCTGCTCTTTTCCGACTAATTGGACGTTTGCGGCTTTTACCATAGTGTCGGCGGCTTCAATCGCACCGACGAGTCCGCGTGTTTCAACCATTCCTAATGCTTCATTGCTCATGTAATTAAGCTCCTTGTCTTTAAAAAAATAAAATCTGAGGCACCCTGCGGCGCACCACCGATATCTGTTTGTAACGTTGCCATAGTGTGAATGCGTGCATAGCTCCCTTAATCAAATATACTCGTTAATAATGATACTACAAAATCCGCATTTCTGCAAGTCAAATTTTTAGAGTTTACGCGATTTTCTTATAAGCACCTACGTGCCGCACCTCGCCAGCAAATGTTCAGACAATTACGGTTGCCCTTTCACGAACCTTTTTCTACTGATAACTCTCACTGCGAGGAGAACCAACCGATAACTGATAACCCATAACTGAAAACTATTTTCCAATTTTATCTTGACTTTTAATCAGGATTCTGCTAAAATATTTAAGGTGTTGACGACGGTCAGTCAAAACTTTTTTAAACGAAATCTGAAGCACCGCATTGTCCTATCGTGTGAAAGGTGGTTGTGTGGAGCCGGACGAGTTAAATTTCGGAGTAGCTTGCAAGAAGAATTTTCTATTAAAAAGTCAACGAAGGAGAACCCATTTTGAATAAGAATTTGGAGGCGAAACAGGTAGCCGCGGTCGAAAAAATCCTGTCCAGCGTGCCAGAAGCCTCAGCGTATTCCCCAGTAACGGATTCCTTAAGCAGAGCAGCTGAGTTAGGTGAGGATAAAATTGTAGCTGTGCTTAACAGTTTCAGTTCAATGCCTCAGTCAACAACTGTTTTCGCGAATCCCGCACTTCACAAAACCGCGGTTGACTGTGCTGGCACGCAGATAACATTGAACATCCGTAGTTTTGCACTTCGCGGTATTGTGTCCGAGAGTGAGATTATCGCAAACCGGCTGAGTCCTGCGTATGTCATCTTCGTCGGGCTTTTCGGTAGGAGACCTGAAACCGATACGGATGGAATTGATGAAGAAGCACTGCTATCAGAATTAATAGATAAGAAATTTTATGAGGTCACGACGGATCGCAGAGAGAGTCTCGCAGGTAACCAACGCCTCGTTAATCAGATCGCAGAATTTGTTAAAGCCTTCCCAGAAGCGGGCCCTGACGCTGTCATTCAACATTTCTCAACACTCCGTAAACTCAGCAATCCAGATCAAAAAGGAATTAGTGGTACAAGAGATTCCAGTGAACTTCTTGCCGAACTCATTGACACGCACATGGAGAATGTCGCCGTAGGAACGGTCTCTACCTATATGCGGCATCAGCTCCGCGAGAACAACGCACTGCACCCGCAAGTCCTCGCGATGCGCGCGAGTGATCTCATCACAGAACACGAAAAGAGTGGTAAAACCGCCTTCCAGACCTCCTATAGCCTCCTCTTGGGACGAGAGGCGAGCACGATTGAAGCGGATATTCTGGAGCGGATGGGCATCATACAGACGCACCACGGCTCCGCAGGTTCCAACGTTGTCGCACGCTATCTGGCTACTTTGCACACTGCCGCGGTCTCCGACTTTTTTGTCGCCTCTCAGATGACCTTAGATGGGAACCGACATTTCGGTGCAATTCATGATATGACGGCGTTTATTAACGAAATTGAATCCCTTGATGACGCTGCGCTTGAAGAAGCGATCCAGCAACGAATGCTGACTGCACTCCCGACCTTTGGACACCCCGAAATCGCCGCCGCTGGACGCTCCGATGAAATCCAGCAGGATCCCAGACCCGCCATCTATTTTAATCCCTTCTTAGAGGCTATTGACAACGGTGATATTCAACTCAATGATCGGCAGAAAAAGCGTTTAAGTATTGCACAGCGTATTTACCAGCTCGCCTTCATTGAAGGTTTTGTCCGACCCGGACGTGAAGACCAGCCACCCCTCCGTTTAACGCCAAACACCGACTTTGGCGGGTGGTCTGTACAAGAAGGTATGGGCATCTATGAAAATGACAGAACGCTGTTGACATATATCTTCCGCGGTTTCGGCTGGATGATGGATGCACGTGAACAACTCCAGTTGAAAATTATCCGACCTGTTATCCCACCGCACCCTGATATTATTCCGAAACCCACCGACGATATGACGATTCCAAATGAAGTCGTCGCATTACATAACCGGATGGCAGGTGCGAACGCCTTTTAAGAGTTATCGGTTATTAGTTATCGGTTTTCAGTTAAGGAGAGAATTCGTTAAATCTAAGGTCTCTTTTAACTGATAACTGAGGACTGAAAACTGAAACCATTTAGAGAGGAATACCAGTGATTGAATTAGAGCAATTAGTAGCACCAACAGAGGGTGAAAGGATTGGACTCGCCAACGGGCAACTCGTCGTGCCGAATAAGCCGATTATCCCTGTTATTGAAGGCGACGGCATCGGACGAGACATAATGAAGGTGACGCGCCGTGTCGTTGATGCTGCTGTCCAGACCGCCTACAACGGTGAAAATCAGATCGTTTGGTTTGATGTCTATGCTGGCGAAAACGCCATGGCAAAGTACAATGAGTGGCTACCACAGGATACCTTTGACGCGATTGAATACTTCCGCGTTGCCCTGAAAGGGCCCCTCACAACACCTGTTGGTGGTGGTTTCCGTAGTTTAAACGTGACGCTCCGTCAGGTACTTGAACTCTACGCCTGTGTGCGTCCTGTCCGCTATTTCCAAGGTGTTCCTGCCCCTGTCACGCATCCCGAAAAGATGAATGTGGTTATCTTCCGTGAGAACACCGAAGATGTCTACGCCGGTATTGAGTGGGAACAAGGCACACCGGAAGTGAAAAAGGTGATTGAGCTGCTCCGCACCGAAATGGGCGTTGACATTCGTGAAGATTCGGGTATCGGTGTAAAACCGATCAGTATTTTCGGTACGAAACGCTTGGCACGCATGGCGATCCAATACGCAATTGATCACGGTAGACGCAGTGTTACTTTTGTCCACAAAGGTAACATCATGAAGTTTACCGAAGGTGCGTTCTGTGCGTGGGGATATGAACTCGCCAAAGAGGAGTTCGCCGAGCAAACCATCACGGAAGATGAACTCTATAGCGATTATGACGGTAAGTGCCCAGAAGGCAAAATTGTCGTCAATGACCGGATCGCCGACAGCATGTTGCAGCAGATTCTCACACGTACCGATGAATACGATGTGATTGTCACACCGAATTTGAACGGTGATTATCTCTCAGATGCCGCCGCTGCACAGGTTGGTGGTATCGGTATGGCACCGGGTGGTAACCTCAGCGATGAGGTCGCACTTTTTGAGGCGACGCACGGCACCGCACCGAAGTACACCGACCAGGATGTCGTCAATCCCGGTTCACTGATTCTCTCTGCGGTGATGATGCTTGAGCATCTCGGTTGGCAGGAAGCCGCTGATCTGATTATTGGCGGACTTGAGAAGACTATCCTCCAAAAGCGGGTGACCTACGATCTGGAACGTCTGATGGAAGGCGCGACAAAGGTCCGTACCTCCGAGTTCGGCGCAGCGATTGTCGAAAACTTCTAACCCAAGCACTTTCCATAGCACGTAGCGAAGGAGTGGCACATGTCCCTAAAAACGAAGCTTATTCTCGCAGCGGGTGTGTCGGTTGTCATCGGCATCGGATTCGTCCTTGAATTACATCGTCTTCACAGACGTATATTGGGAGAGTTAGTCGAAATCCGCAAGCAAGGTGAAAAGTAGTAGGCACCCGCCGTGTGCCGTAACGCCAATCCCCATAGGTGTAGTTTATAACCACATCCTGTTTCCCTCTCTGAATTGGTAGATGCGATTTGTAACCGTACCTATTTTCTTATACGAAGCCTTAGAGATACCCTTCTTTCTATGTACACAAGCGGGTATACATTATGATTACCGAACTCAGCGCACAAAATTTCAAATCGTGGAAAGATACCGGTAAATTACAGATAGCACCCTTAACCGGATTTTTCGGCGCGAACAGCTCTGGCAAAACCAGCATTCTGCAAACGCTGCTCATGCTAAAGCAGACTGTGGAACGTCCACCAAATTGGAATGGAATAATTGATTTCGGTGATATGGATTCCCTCGTTAACTTAGGCAGTTTTGACGACCTGATTCACCAACACAAACGGGATATACCACTCAAAATTTCTCTCTCGTGGAAATTTTCCGAAAAACTAAGCATAGTGGACATGGACGAAGTGGATATCCTCTCCTTTGAACTCAGTCTTTTTGACAATGAGAATTCGGTCCCTGGTGTGTCTTTCAATTATAATATTGGTGAAAAAAACCTTGCAGTAGACTCGAACGGTCAAGATGTTCTTTTAATTTCTGTTCCTGTTGAACTTAAGTCTCATGACGAGTCTCTATTCCGGTGCTATGGGCTTCGTAGTGCTCACTATCATAATCAGGAAGTTTTTTCGTCCCTCCAAATCCGTTTTGAAAACCTGTTCCGTAGTATCCGCTACCTCGGTCCCCTCCGCGACTATCCGCGTCAGAATTACACATGGCAGGGGAAGCATTCGCCAGGTGTAGGAAAGCATGGCGAAGATATGGTCACCGCCCTCTTTTCTGGACGAATTCAACTCCTTTCTATTGAAGAACAGATTCCCAAATGGCTACAGCAGTTGGATTTAATCGACTCCTATCGCCTCAATCCAGCTCTTGACACAGAGACAGATTATGAATTCCTCGTCCGAAAGTATAAGGGAGGTCCCGAAGTCCGACTCACAGATGTCGGCTTCGGCGTTTCACAAGTACTGCCGGTATTAGTTCTCTGCTATTACGTCCCCGAGGGAAGTATCCTCATCCTTGAACAACCTGAAGCGCACCTCCACCCAAAAGTGCAGTCAGAACTGGCGGATCTTCTCATTGAGGTCGTAAAAAATCGGCAACTCCAAATTATCCTTGAGAGCCACAGCGAGCATCTGATTCTGCGCTTAATGCGACGCATCGCTGAGGAGCAAATTTCTGCGGACGATACCGCCTTCTATTTTTGCGAAATGAACGAAGGCGTATCTGAAATTGAGAGGCTCAACGTCGATGACTACGGAAACATCACGAATTGGCCGCAAAACTTCTTCGGGGATCAGATGGGCGACTTGGCAGCAAAGACTAAAGCGGAGATGAGACGTAAGAAAGCCAGCAAATGATGAAAGTTATCGTAGATACAAATGTCCCGCTGGTTGCCAATGGAAGAGCAGACCAAGCCTCTGAAGACTGCGTAGAAACCTGTATTGACGAACTGATGAAGATTACCGAAGGTAATGTAAAATTAGTGTTGGATGACCAGCGGCGAATTATTGAGGAATACCGGAATAAGTTGAATCCCGGAGGTTTTCCTGGTGTTGGAGACGCTTTCCTCAAATGGGCGGAGATAAATTGGGCAAACCCGCAACAATGCGACTTGGTTTCCATCACGCCTGTTGATGATTTAGAAACTAATTTTCAAGAGTTCCCAACAGACCCTGCATTAGAGGATTTCGATCCAGATGATAAAAAATTCATCGCTGTCGCACTTGCACACTCCGAAAAACCTCCCATCCTGCAAGCAGTAGATAGTGAATGGTGGAATTACCGAGATGCCCTCCGTCAGAATAGTGTCACAGTTGATTTCATTTGTGAAGATGATATTCGTTCGATGCTAAGTGCGTAACGCCTCAAAACATAGGAGAGATAGCGTGATCTATGAAATAAGAACCTATAACCTGAAACTCGGTCAACTTAACGAATACTGGGAACGCTTCGGCGAAAAGTTACCGGCTCGCCAAGAACTATCCAAACTCGGTGGGCATTGGTACACCGAAGTAGGACCGCTGAATCAGATGGTTGCCGTATGGCCCTACGAAAGTCTCGAACAGCGGGCAGAAATCCGACGCGCTGCCGAAGCCGAACCAAATCCGGTATGGCCCCCCGATACAAGCGATCTCATTGTGTCGATGGTCTCTGAGATTTTTCTGCCAGCCCCGTTTATGGAACCCTTAGGTGAAAAAGACCTCGGTCCGTTGTATGAAATGCGTTTGTACACCTATCCCGTCGAAGGCATGCCGCAAGTGCTGGAGGCGTGGAGTGCTGCTATCCCCGAACGCGTGAAGTTCTCACCGTTGGCAGGTTGTTGGTACTCGGAATACGGTGGTGTCAACAATTTCATCCATCTATGGGCATATCGAAGTTTTGAGGAACGCGCCCGAATCCGAGCAGAAACGCGAGAGAAAGGTGTCTGGCCCCCCAAAGGCTCTGTCAGACCCATCACACAGGAAAGCAAACTCCTGCTCCCTGCCCCGTTTTCACCGATGCAGTAATTTGACTTCCACAACGATAAATCCGTATAGCCTCGTAGGGGTGGCATCTGTCCAGTTTCTCAATCTCTGCGCCGCTGGCGAGGTTTGTAACCTCGCCTTTTCTTTCCAGCACCTACTGACCGCTGCTTGTTATCTGAAAAAATATGGGCAAGGAAAGAGATTCCTCGCCAAAAAGAATTGAACTGGTGTTCATTTTTTTTTCACTTTTTTCATATCTTCCTCAGTTTGATTGGGATCGTCGGTTGGCACAACTTTGGAGTCAAGCGGATGAGACAAGCTGTAATTAGCACCCCGTCCACTCCGGATAACGCCCTGTGATGCCTCAACGAGACGGTAAAAATCCAATACCAGTTGAGCATCAATTTTGGGATTGTTTTCGATAGTCTCTACGTCAACATTCTGACTGGAAGATGTATTCGCCTTAGATTCATCGTCCTTGTCTTCCGTCGTAGAGGAAGTGGTAGGATCGCGTAAGTCCTTCATTAGCAAACCCTCTTGCGTTATTAAAAAGTTATCTCAGTTACTGCTCCGAGCTCTTGATGGACGCGCCGCAAATCTTCTGAGAACATTTCGGGTATGTACAAACAAGTCATGCTCGCTTGAAATAAAGAAACTCATGTAATATTCAAGCGATTTGAAATAGTAATCAAGAGCGACAGAGAGGTTTGGATTATCCTCAATCCTCTCAATTTTCAGACGAATGGGATCCGATGCTAATGTGTCTCTTGAGATCGCGCGCCCATGAGAACGCCAACGTTCATAATCACCCAGTACTTTGGCTATTTCTTCTGCTCTTTCTGTTTTTTCTTCAGCGGTAACAGGGGATCCTGTCGAACTGTGGGTATCCCAATCTCTAAATTTATAGGTAGAGAGCCAGTCAGCCAGAAGATCCTGCGATAATAGGCGCGCTTGTTCAAATTGGTAAAGTTCTCCTGGGTCGAAATTGTTGAGAAGAATCAGTTCTGCCGTGTTCAACTGTCCCGATTCTGCTCTTTCATGGAGTCGCTGGTACTGATTCAGATATGACATGGCTGGCACAAATCTTCCATCCCTCTCAATTTGGGGATCGATCGGTCCCAAACATGAAAAGTAATTCATGTAAATTTGATTTCCTGCCATCACGAAAACTGTACCGGCAGACATAGCCCGATCAGGAACAAGGAAGTCAACTTCATTGTAGTGATGACGGATAACAGTTACCATCCGTTCAACGACTTCAACGATGCCACCAACTGTGTCTAAAACAACGGCTATTCTCCCCCTGCGATTCCGAACCCTTTCAATAGTATTCCTGATGGTGTTTTCTAACCCAGGCCGTATCGGACCGAAGATCGTGAGTACGTCTGACTGGAGGACATCCTCAAGCCCAATAAGGTCTTGATTGAGGAGATCCCTTACTTGAGTTTGATGGTTAGTGGGACCTTGTGTCACTAACTGATATTTCTCAGAAGTTATGCGAAAGCCATAGTTATCAAGGTTCTTTTGGTAT